>JBGAVB010000234.1:0-4855 GCA_044228345.1 Anaerolineae bacterium
GCCGCAGGGTAACCATCACCGGCGGCAGGGTGTGCGTTAGGCGCACCGCGAATTGCACCGCAGAACTGGCCCATGATGGGTGTGCGCTAACCCAAGATGCGCCCAGCAGCAGCCCAACCAGCGCGAGCAGGCTCCAAAGTGAAATGGAGCCAGTCAGCAAGACGACGCCGCCCAGCAGGCCGCGCCGTGCGGCTTGACGTTGTTGCAGTCTTTTCTCGAATCGCTGCACGAAGCCGGGCGCCGGGTAAACCAGCGGCGCCTGTTCCAGGCGACCCGAAATACCCTGCCAGGACTCCCATTCCTGTCGGCAGGCCGTGCACAGGCTCAAGTGCTCATGCAGAGCCGCTTGTTCATGAGGCGCCAAGCGCCTGTCCAGGGCGAGTGAGAGTTGTTCGGTTGAGATGTGCGTATGCATAAAGGATACCCCTCTGTGATCCTACAGAACTTGCGCCACGCTGGATGGCCGGGGAATGGTCGCGACTGTGGGTGGCGGCCGTTTGGCCAGGTGCGCAGCCATCTGCAGTCGTGCTCGATGCAGCCTCGATTTGACGGCCGCTTCGGTAATGCTCATCACGCTGGCAATCTCCTCGTAGGACAGGTCATGCCAGTAGCGCAAGATGAGCGGCAGGCGATAGGTCGGTTCCAGGCGATCCAGCAGCGTGCGCACTTCATCACTCGCCTCGCGACGCAGCGCCGATTCATCGGGTCGCCCCACGTCCCCGGCCAGCCATTCCATCGCCGGGTTGTCTTCGATAGACAGCCAGGTAAACCGGCGCCGGCGCAGCCGATCAATGCACTGATGCGAGGTGATCGAAAGCAGCCAGGTTGAGAACTTGTGGCTTCGGTCATAGGTCTGCAGACGCGTAAAGGCCTTCAGGAAAGTATCTTGCGCAGCCTCTTCGGCTTCGCCCTGGTTGCCCAACATGCGATAGGCCAGGTTGTAAACCGGCGTTTGATACGCTTCCACCAACCTGCCAAACGATTGTTGATTTCCTGCCAATGCCTGTTGAAGCCAGGCCTGCTCCAGTTCTGGATTGCTCACGTTTTTGTCCTGAGAAAAAAGACCCTACCCGACGTTCAGTCGCCGTGCATCATCTGGTGTTTGATACGCACGGCTTGCGCAAAGGTTTCAGACAGCGGATGCATGTCAGGGCGCCAGTGCATTTTGCTCTTGACAACAGGCGCAGATGCGTGTAAGCTACAGCTAGAACCTGCGGTTGTCTGAGCGATGAGGTGCATCATGATGAATGAGATGAGGATCAGACCTCCGGCCGTGGCGGGGCTGTTCTATGCCGCGCCTGCCGCGGGGCTGCGCAGTCAGGTCCAGCAGCTGCTTGATCAGGCGCAGGTGTGGCCGCTGGATCACGTTCGTGCGCTGATTGCGCCCCATGCCGGCTATCGTTATTCTGGGCCGATTGCCGCCAACGCTTTCAAGACCTTGCCGCCGCTTGCCGACTCCACAACGACTGTACTCTTATTGGGACCGGCGCACCATTTTCCGGTGGCCGGCGTTGCCGTCAGCGCATTTGACGCCTTTGGCACCCCCCTGGGCGCTGTGCAGGTTGACGCTCAACGCCGCGCGCAGTTGTTGGCGCATGGCCCGCCGTTTGCCATCTTTGAGCCTGCGCATGAGGATGAACACTGCCTCGAAGTCGAACTTCCCTTCCTCCAGCTTGTCTTACCCACCGCCGACATTGTGCCGTTGCTTTTTGGTCATGTGGATCCCGGCATCGTCGCCGCGCCCTTGGTCAACCTGTTGCGCCAGGCGGACGACGTGCTGCTGATTGTCAGCTCGGACCTCAGCCATTACTATCCCTACGCCCAGGCTGTGGCGCTTGACCGCGCGCTGTTGGACGCGCTGTTGTCCGGCGATGGCCCGGGCGTGCAGCGCAGGCAAGCGTGTGGCCTGCTGCCCATTCTAACCTTGATGGAGATTGCGCGCCAGCTGGGCTGGCAGCCCCATCTCCTCGATTACCGCAACTCGGGCGACACGGCCGGCGACCAGCGCAAGGTGGTGGGCTATGCGGCCGTGGCCTACACCAGCTGACGCCGTTCCCCGCCGTCGGCATCAACCCGCTGCGCACCGGTTTCCTGCCGCAGTTATGCACGAGGGGGTGGCTCATGACACACGATAGTCTTGCCTCACGTCTTGATTTGCTGACGAAGCCCGGCGATTTGGCCCAACCGTTCGCTGACAAGCCGGGCTGGGTGCGCTGTGTAGCCTGCGCGCATCAATGCAAGATTGGGCCTGGGCGCCGCGGCATCTGCCAGGTGCGCTTCAACGACGAGGGGGTCTTGCGCGTGCCTTTCGGCTATGTCGCCGGCTTGCAGTCCGACCCGGTGGAGAAAAAGCCTTTCAATCATGTTCTGCCCGGCAGCCAGGCGCTCACCTTTGGCATGCTCGGCTGCGATTTGCACTGCGATTACTGCCAAAACTGGTTCACCTCGCAGGCTCTGCGCGACGATCAGGCCGGCGCATCTCCCCAGATCATCTCCGCCGAAGAGATTGCACGCATGGGACAACGCGTAGGCGCAGCGTTGGTGGTCAGCTCGTACAATGAACCGCTCATCACCAGCGAATGGGCCGTGGCAGTTTTTCAGGCCGCGCGGCCGCGCGGGCTGCGCACCGCGTTTGTGTCCAACGGCAACGCCACGCGCGAGGTTCTGACCTACTTGCGGCCGTGGGTGGACGCCTACAAAGTGGACCTGAAAACCATGAATGCCCGCCACTATCGCCACTTGGGAACTGCGCTCGAACGCGTCCTGGACGGCATCCGCATGGTGTTCGAATTGGGATTTTGGCTCGAAATTGTCACCCTGGTGATCCCTGGTTTCAATGATGATCCCGGTGAGCTGGCCGCCGCCGCGCAATTCATCGCCAGCCTGTCGCCCGACATCCCATGGCACGTAACCGCCTTTCATCAGGATTACCGGATGCTGACCCCCGATCAAACCTCTGGGCGCGACCTGATCAAGGCGGCCGAGATTGGTCGGCGGGCTGGTTTGCGCTACGTCTATGCCGGAAACCTGCCTGGTCGTCTGGGTGATTGGGAACATACGTTTTGCCCGCACTGCCAGAGCCGCCTGGTTGCACGACGCGGTTTTCGGGTCATTGAGCAGCGGGTGACAGCGGATGGGCGCTGCCCGGTGTGCGGCGCCAGTATTCCGGGTATCTGGAGCGTCAGCGGCGCGGCGGGGCAGGGTGTTCAAGCGGTGTCTGCATCGGGGATCGAAGAGGGACGCCGGGAATCGGCGGATTAAGCGGTTTCGATGGTCAGCGGCGGCGCTGATAGCCCTTCAAGCGGCGGCCAATGCGAGGATGACGCAGCTTGCGCAGCGCCCGCATTTCCAGTTGACGCACCCGTTCACGGGTGACATTCATCTTGATGCCCACTTCTTTCAGGGTATGCACGTGCTCGCCATCCAGACCATAGCGCAGGCGCAGGACCTCAGCTTCGCGTGGTTTCAGGTCCGCCAACACGGCGGCCACATCATCACGCAAGAGGCGCTGCGCGGCCAGTTCAGACGGCGCCAGGCTGTTCTCGTCTTCGATGAGGTCAGCCAGACTGCTGCCGTCGGACTCGCCTTCACGAATTGGCTGATCGAGCGAAACGGCCTGCTGGCCCATGTTCTGCAGGCGCTGCACCTGCCGCGGCGTCAAACCCAACTCGGCCGCCAGTTCATGCGAGGTGGGGGTGCGTCCGAGCGACTGCTGCAGCTCCTGCGCCACCTTGCGCAGCTTGCGTTCACGTTCGCCCGCGTGAATCGGCACGCGGATCGTGCGGCTCAAGTTCGCAACCGCGCGAATGATGGATTGTCGGATCCACCACATGGCATAGGTGGAGAGCCGATTGCCTTTCGAGGGGTCAAACCGTTCGACGGCCCGCATCAGCCCCAGGTTTCCTTCCTGGATCAAGTCCAAAAAGGGAACGCCCAGGCCGCGGTAGCGTTTGGCGACGCTAATGACGAGGCGCTGGTTTGCTTTGATCAGGGTGTCGCGCGCATCGTCGGCGATTTGAATTTCAGACCGAATTTGGCGCTTACGCTCCAACGGCAGCGCTGCGTTTTCCAACTCTGCTTTCAGGGCTTCACCGCGCGTCACATCGCGCGCCAACTTGATCTCTTGCTCGGCGGTCAAGAGAGCCGTGCGGCCCATCTCGCGCAGGTAGAGCGATAAAGGGTCAGAGCCAGCTCCACCTAACGATGTTGTCTGGTATTCTTCTTCGCCGTCAATATCAACGTCAACGTCTACACCAGCGTCAGCCTCGGCTTGTTCTGCCAGTTGAATGCCTGCCGCCTTCAGGGCAGCCAGGACATCTTCCCAGCTTTCTGGATCTTTGTTCGCGTTCGGGAAAGAGCGTAAAACATCTTCCAGTGATACCCGGCCGTCGCGTACACGCGACAAAAGGGAATCTGGTAATTTGAACTGACCGCCCACGGAAGGGCTTCGGGCCATGCGTACCTCGATCTGAATTGAATGCGAGTTTGAATCACTGCGCTGACTATTGTACCACAGGTAATATGGGACTTGGCAAATCGGCGGCGCGCCCGTGCGGGCCAAAGCCACGGCGATGCGGCCAGGGCGTGAGGCGCAGCAAACCCGGCACGCGGCCGCGGCCTTGCTTCAGGGCGACGCACGGCGGGGGCGCGCCAGATCATCGGTATCGAGCCAGATCGTTACCGGGCCGTCGTTGTGAATCTCAACCAGCATGTGCGCGCCAAACACGCCGCGCTTGACTGGCACGCCATGCGCGTCCAGCGCCTGCGCGAAGCGCTCGCGATTGACCTGCACATGGGCCGGATCGTCGCCGGCGGCGTAGAGCGTGCTGGCGCGCCGGCCATTCTTGAACAGGTT
>JBGAVB010000235.1:0-4851 GCA_044228345.1 Anaerolineae bacterium
CGATAAAACCATCACCTTCGTGACCAACGGGGAGAAATAGGGCAAGAAGGGCGCAATCGATAGGGTGGGCGAAGCAAATTCAGTGTCGCGTTCTTCGATAGGCAACATCCGCTTAGGCAGCAGCGCGGTTGGCGTGCTCGGCGGCAGCATCGGCTTCGCGTTGACCCTGGGCGCGCTGGCGCTGCTCTCTGGGTTGACCCCGCTGGCCTGGCTGATTGCCAGCCTGGGCCTGGCTCTGCTGTTGGGATTCGGACTGGCGCCTTCAGCCTGGCCGCTGCAGGCCGTGACGGCGCTGACGACGGGCGCGGCCGGCATGATGCTGGCCAGCCGTTTTGGCCTGGGCAATCGCGCCCTGACCGTCGAAGCCGCGCTGGCGGGCGCGCTGATCGGCCTCAGCCTGGCGCTGGCGCTGCGGCCGCGGCGCACGGATAAGGACGCCGGCGGAAAACCATCTGTGTAACAAAGGGGGAAATCATGGCGCCTCGCATCTTTCGTGCATGGACGTTTGCGGCTTGCACTATCCTGACGTTGGCTGGATTGGCCGGCTGCGGCGGTCGCCGTGCGGACACGGTCAAGGCTCAAGCGGAGCTGGATGCGGTGACCGTGCGCACCGGCAGCAGCAGCGCCTTCCAACCGCTGGCGACGAACGCCGCGACTGATTTGCGCGTGGGCGATCAACTCGATGTCAACGCCAGCGGCCGCGCCGTACTCCGTTTTGGCGATGCCGTTTCGTTGGAGGTCTTTCGCGATGGCGACCTGGCGCTCAAGAGCGTACCGGCACGCGACAGCGACCCGGTCGTAACGGTGCTCCTGACCTTTGGCGCGCTGTTTGGACGCGTGGATCCAGCCGGGGCGACGTCGCGTGTGACTGTGCAAACCAACCAGTTGGAAGTGGTCTCCACCGGCACCGAATTCCTGGTCGTGCGTGAAGCGGGCAGCGGGCGCGATTGGGTGGTTACGTTCAAGGACAGCGTGCGCGTGCACTCCTGGCAGGAGCCAAATGTCATCTGGACGGTGCAGGCCGGGCAGACTTCGTGGGCTGAGGCGACTGGCCCGGCGCACGAGCCGGTGACGCTGGCGCCAGAGCGTGTGGCGCAAATCATGGCCTGGTACCGCGAGGCTCGCGCCGGGCGCGAAGCGCCCAATGTGCAGGATGTCCTCTTCCCCGATGGGCTGCCCGATGGCGCCGGCAGCGCGGCGCCCGACTGCAACTTCACCCTCAACCTGCAGGATGCCAAGACCACCGACTGGAGCAAGTTCCGCCTGTTGGCGCCCACAGGCGAGGGGTATGTGGCTTTTACGCTCGGTGAAGGAGAATATGCCGGCGCCTACTGCGGAAGCAACGTACCGCTGCCGGCGCTCTACGGCGCCACGCTGCGTATGGACTTCAGCAGCCTGAAGTGCCAGGTGCGCCAGGTCTCGATCGTTTCCTTCAACCCTGACCCTGCCACCAGCCCTGGGCAGGACAACCCGGTGCAGCTGGCCGCCTACGGCCTGGATGGATCTCAGGCGGCCCGCGGCAGCGAATTTGATACGGACAACCCGGCAATGAAGAGGCTGTTCAGTGTGCGCGCCCGCCCGCCGTTGGCCGCCGCGGCGCTGACCGGCCGTGGTTTGTGCATTCCCTGCCTGAGCTTCGGGCCGCTTGATTCAGCGCCCTACGACTGCACCGCCACGCTGCGTTAGCGTCTTACCAGTTGACTTCTTGCACCGTAAGCAAGAAACCGCCGAGACGCGAAGATCGCCAGGGCCTATCCAGTTCCCTTTGCGGTCTTGGCGCCTTGGCGGTTCCATTCTGCGGGTTCTATTCCGACTGGTTGACCCACCGTTCGATCACGGTCAGCAGGAGCCACAGAAAGAGGATGACGCCCGCGCCGGCCAACAGGCAGATCAAGCCGGTGGCCGCAGCCCATCCGCCGTAGACGATCCCGATCAGCGCGCCGCCTACCACGATCAGGAAGCCAACCACGGCCAGCAGCAGGCGGCGGTCGGTTTCGGCGCGATAACGCCGGTAGTCGGTCGGTTCAGATGGTTTGTTGGTCATGCTATGCTTCTCGTCGCCGGCTGCTCATCACGCCGCCAGCCAGCGCATTTCGTGCTGCCGCTCGATGACGTAATAGCCCATGGCCACGAACACGCGATTCCACGCGCTCTCCACCGGCTCATTGACCAGCGTCACGGTCGCGCCAAAGTAGCGCAGATGAAAGCCTTGCAGCAGCTCGCGCCCCAAGCGCCGCGGCTCGTGGCCCGGCGCGGCGCCGATGTCGGCCAGGCGGATGCGCCCATCCTGCGGCGGGCGGAAGAGCACGTAGACCTGGGGTTCGCCGCTGGCGTCGGCCACGGCCAGCGCTTGCAGGTCGGACAGATGCCTGAGCGAGGCCGGTTGGCGCTGCCAGCATGGCGGCGTGTCATGCCAGGTTGGCGCCTGCGCCAGCGCCCACGCCACGTCGGCTGGCTGCAATTTGAAGTAGGGATCAGGCAGCGCGCCCTGTTCCGCGCGGCGCTCCCAGACGAGCAGCTCGCGCTGAATTTGGAAGCCGGCCGCTTCGTAGAGGGCCAGCGCAGTCGCGTTGCGCGTCAGCACTTCCAGGTCAACGGTGTGCAGACCGGCGCGGCGCGCGTTGGCCTGCACCTGCTGCAAGAGACGCCGGCCAATGCCCTGGCGGCGCCAGGCTGGCAGCACGCCCATGCTGCCAATCCAGCCGCGGCGTTCGCGCCGGCCCAGCAGCGCCGCGCCAACCGGCGCGCCGTCCACCAGGGCAACCACCGAAGCGGCCAGGTCTATATCCCACGCCCAGTGGCTGGCCTCCACCTGCTCCGCTGAACGCTGCACCGGCACGGCATAATCGGCATAGACCGCGTTGAGCAGGGCGGTCATTTCTGGCAGCGGCAGTTGATCCGCGGCGATCAGGCCGATCTCAGGCATCGGCGGTCTCCTGACCCGGCAGGCCGAGCCGTTGGCGCAGATCGGCAAACTGGGCGCGGAAATCGGCCGCCATTTGCTGGCGTGCGGTTGACGTGAGGCCGAGCGGCGCGGCCGCGGCCACGGCGTTGAGACTGATGCGCTCCAACTCCGCGAGCGTGAAATCAAAATGGTTGACGAGCACCGCGTACTCCGCGGTGAGCGAGGTGTTGAACATGGGCGGATCGTCCGAATTGACAGTCAGATAAACGCCCGCGTCCCACAGGCGGCGCAGCGGATGGTGGGCAAAATCGGGATAAACGTTCAAGCACAAATTGCTGGTGGGGTTGACCTCCAGGGGAATCTGGTGCTCCACCAGATAGGCTACCAGCGCCGGGTCTTCGCTGCTGCGCACACCGTGGCCCAGGCGCTGCGCGCCGAGCTGGCGCAGTGCGCCCCACACGCTGGCCGGGCCGGCCACTTCGCCGGCATGGGGCACGCTGTAGAGGCCGGCCGCGATGGCGCGTTGGAACGGCTCCACCCACAACCCCGGCGGCGACTTCGACTCATCCCCGCCCAGGCCAAAGCCCACCACGCCCTTGTCCATGTGTTGGATGGCAAAATCAGCGGTCCACGAGCCGGCCGGTTCTGGCAGGTTGCGCGGAATGTCGAACACCCAGCGCATCTCGACGCCAAAATCGCGCTGCGCGCGCGCGCGGCCATCTTCCAGCCCTTCGATGATCTCCGCAGGCCGGATGCCTTTCTGCTGCCAGATGTGGGTGTAAGGCGTGACCGTTACCTCGGAATAGCGAATGGCCTGGCGCGCGCGGTCCGCGCCCAGTTCGTAGGCGATCAAGGCGAAGTCCTCGGCCGCGCGCAGACAGGCCTGGCCCGCCAGGTAGACTTCGATGAAATGGCGAAAGGTGGTGAAGCGGTACCAGGCCTGCAAGCCGTCCACATTATCCGCGGGCAGCGCCCGGCCATGATGCGCGGCCAGGCGCAGGAGGGTCGCCGGGGCAATGGCCCCCTCCAGGTGAATGTGCAGCTCGGCCTTGGGCATAGCCTCGATGAAGGCAGTGATGGACAAAAGCAGACTCCTTCAAACGAAATCAACGCAGCCCCCACCCAACCAGTGAGTCGAGGCGGCAGCGCCCTCATTTTACCCGGCTTTGCTGCTTACCGCAAGCGACCTCCGCCGCTCCAATCTCCGGTCTCCAATCTCCGGTCTCTTTGTGGCTGAAAACCGTTTGCAGTGGTAGAATAGCATACCTGACAGACAGCAAGACGCAGGGCAGCGAAAGGAGCAGGGTACGATG
This sequence comes from Anaerolineae bacterium, assembly GCA_044228345.1. Taxonomy (GTDB): domain Bacteria; phylum Chloroflexota; class Anaerolineae; order SSC4; family Amarolineaceae; genus Amarolinea. Next base: position 4,219 of record JBGAVB010000235.1, read on the forward strand.
AAAACCAGTCTGATCTTATCTAAAAAAGGCCCAAACGTGGCGACGATCCAGCCGGGCCATACCATCAAGGAGGCGATCGGCGTATTGGCCATGCATAACATTGGCTCGCTGGTCGTGGTAGATGATAACCGCCACCCCGTCGGTATTCTGGAGGAGCACGACATCATCCGACGCGCGGCCAGCGATGAGGCCGTTTTCGAGCGGCTGGTCAGTGACGTGATGAAGAAGGACATGGTCATCGGTTCGCCGCATGACGACCTGCGCATGTTGGCGCACACGATGACCGAGACGCGCACCCGCCACGTGCCAATCTTGGAGGAAGGCGCGTTGGTCGGCATCGTATCCATCGGCGACATTCTGAAGGCTGAGCGTGACACGTACATGGGTGAGATAGATCGCCTGCAGATCGAGATCTTGGGCAGCTAAACCCGAGACACCGGTGTGCAAGCAGGCTCGATGGCAATCGGCCATCCACGGTTCGAGGCAAAGGAGCGTCGAATGACACAACCAGGTACAGCCGGCAACCCCTTACGCGTCGCCATCATTGGCGCTGGTCCAACCGGCTTCTACACCGCTGAGCATCTGTTGAAGCAGGTCAATCTCAACGTTGAGATTGACTTATTCGATCGCGTG
>JBGAVB010000236.1:0-4841 GCA_044228345.1 Anaerolineae bacterium
GATGATTTCATAACGACGACCGTCATCAGGCAGAGCGAGATAATCCTCGTAGCTCCACTGCCCTTGCGCTTTGATTTCTTGCACTGGTATTGTGACCGCTTGTGTCATAACGTACAGTTCCTTATCCGAACCCTGATTCGACAGTTTTCAAAGGGAGGAATTTGTGCTGTAATAATACCCGGTGTAACGAAAAACGCCAAGACGCAGCGCCACCGGTACGGATGGCAGTTAGCTTGCCCGTGCGCTTTGCGCTCTGCTTCATTCATTCGTATAATCAAGCAGGAGGATGGATTTATGCAGCCAATTGATGTCATCGTCATGGCCGGCTTCCAAGAAGGCAAGCCGGATTTACTGGCCGAGTACACGGGTACGCCGCGCAAAGCGTTGGCGCCGCTGGCAGGCAAACCGATGGTGTGGCATGTCGTTCACGCGCTGCGCGCCGCGCCGTCTGTGCGCGATATCGTCGTTGTGGGCATTGCACCCGATGAAGGGATTGACCTGGGCACACCGGTGACCTTCCTGCGCAATCAGCCGAGTTTGCTCGACAATGTCTATGCTGGGTTCGACGCCGTGCTGCGCCTGCATCCTGACGCCAAGATGGCCTTCGTCGCCTCGGGCGATATTCCGCTGCTCACGCCAAACATTGTCGAATGGTTCGCCGCCGCCTGTCTGCAGTCGGAACACGACATCTACTATTCGATCGTACCCAAGACCGTGATGGAAGCCGCTTTTCCGACCTCCAAACGCAGCTACATCCGCTTTCGTGAAGGGCCACACTGCGGCGGCGACCTCTTCTTGGTGCGTCTGGCCGCGGCGCACAAGAGTGAGAGCCTGGTGCGCGCCGCCCTGGACCGGCGCAAGAGCGCCTGGCGCCAGGCGCTGCTCATGGGCGTTGGCACGCTGATCAAGTTTGCGCTGGGTCGCTTGACCTTGCCTGACGCCGAACGCGTGGCAAGTCGCATGTTCCAGGCGCGCGGCCGCGCCGTCGTGGCCCCTTTCGCCGCGATCGGCATGGACGTGGACAAACCCTTCCAGTATGACCTCGTACGCCAGTCCATGGAAGCAGCAACGCCGGCGCAGCAGCCACGCGCGTGAGTGAGCAGCCGTCCAACCGCGGCCCGTACGCGCCGAACGATCGCGACTGGCTCGATGTGGCCGCGGCGTGGGATCGCGAGACCAGCACGCGTCTGCGCGGCGTCACGCGCAGACGCGCCGGGTTCGGTTTGGCCTGGTTGGGAGCCCACCTGGGGGACGGCTATCTCTGGTTTACATTAGCCGGGCTGGGTCTGTGGCTGGGCGATGAAGCGCTGCGTCGCGGCGTGCTGCGGTGGATCATCAGTATGGCAATCGGGGGCATCATCACCACGTCCACCAAGTTCATTTTGCGGCGCAAACGCCCAGAGGAACAAGACGGCTTCTATTCTGTCAAGTATGACCGCCACAGCTTTCCGTCCGGCCATGCCACGCGCATGGGCACGATTGCAACCTGGGGCAGCGTCCTCTTTCCGGGTCTTGCGTGGGCTGCCATGGGCGTGGCTCTGTGGACCGCCTGGAGCCGCGTCGCTCTGGGAATCCACTTCTTGCTCGATGTGGTCATCGGCCTCGGCATCGGCGTGGTTACATCGCTGCTGGTGTTGGTCATCATGGGTCGCTGACGGTAGATTTTAATCGCCCGCCCTGCTTCCATGCTGGCATGCACCCGTCAGGTTGGGCCGCTTGACCCAGACAAAGAAGCGGTGGTAGAATGATACTATCTGCTACCTCGTGGAGCATCGCCCCTTAATCGCCGTGGCGAGAGGAAAGGCGGCTGGAGACAACGGAGTCTTCCGCCTCCGCGCCGTGGGATCAGCAGACCAAGCGGAAGAGATGATGGAGATAGGACAATGCTGTTTGAACTCGATGATGAGCACAAAGCCTTGCAGTCCATGGTGCGCGATTTCGTGGATCAAGAAGTCGTCCCGCGGGCGCGGCATGTGGATGAGACGGGCGAATACCCCTGGGACACGCTGCGCAAAATGGCGCCGCTGGGCCTCCTCGGGCTGAACATACCCGAAGAATACGGCGGCGCCGGCGCTGACCAGGTCAGCGCGGCCATTCTGATCGAGGAGTTGGGCCGCGGCTGTGGCTCCACAGCCCTCATCGTGGCTGCCCATTTGGGACTGTGCTGCGGCCCGATCAATCGCTTTGGCACTCACGCCCAGAAGCAAATCTACCTGACGCCCCTGGCCCAGGGGCAGCATATCGGCTGTCTGGGGCTGACGGAGCCTGGCGCGGGTTCGGATTTGCAGGGCGGTGTGCGCACCTTTGCCGAACGCATAGGCGATCAGTGGGTGATCAACGGCAGCAAGATGTGGTTGACGAACGGCGGTGAAGCGACCACGGCTGTGCTCCTGGTGCGCACGGACCGGCGCGGCGGTAGCCACAGCTTGAGCCACATCATCGTGCCTACCCGCACACCAGGCTTCCAGCCGGGTAAACCCGAAGAAAAAATGGGGCTGCATGGTTCTCACACCTACGCCGTCGCCATTGACAATGTGCGCGTGCCGGCCGAGAACTTACTCGGCGACGAAGGCCGAGGTTTGCATCAAACCCTCGAAGTGCTTGACGGCGGCCGCATCGGCATTGCCGCCTTGAGCGTGGGCCTGGCGCAGGCTGCCTTCGACGCGGCCCTGGCCTACGCCAAGTCCCGCAATGCGTTTGGCACCGCCATTGCGAACCACCAGGCCGTGCAGTGGATGCTGGCCGACAGCGACACCGACATCCAGGCTGCGCGCTTGCTGGTCTTCAAAGCCGCATGGCTCAAAGACATGGGGCGTCCGTACACCAAGGAAGCCGCGCAAGCGAAGCTCTTCGCGACCGAGATGGCCGAACGCGTCTGTTACCGCGCCATCCAGATTCATGGCGGCTACGGCTATTCCCGTGAATACCCGGTGGAGCGCATCTACCGCGACAACCGTTTGATGGAGATCGGCGAAGGCACCAGCGAGATTCAGCGCCTGGTGATTGCGCGCCGGATCCTGGAACAATAGAGAGAAGCAGTCGGAAGCAGAGGCGAAAAACCTGGAAGGAGGCGCCATGTCTCACCAACTGGTTGAACTGGCGCGGCAAACGCTCGAAGAGACGGTCATTCATCATCATCGCTTCACCGCACCCGCAGACCTGGTGCAGGAGTTCCCTGTCCCTGCCCCCGTTTTCGTCACCTTGCGCTCCGCCAATGGGGAGCTGCGCGGCTGCATCGGTTCCGTCGCGCCAACCGCCCATTCGCTCGCCGAGGAAGTTGTTGCCGAGAGCGTCGCCGCGGCCACACGCGATCCGCGCTTCGAACCTGTCGCCGCGGACGAGGTGCCAACGCTCCATATCGAGGTCTCGGTGCTGAGCGAACCGGAGCCGATAGATTCCCTGGACGAGCTGGATCCGGCGCGCTACGGCGTGATTGTGGTGCGTCAGCGTGATGGACGCCGCGGGCTGCTGCTGCCAGACATCGAGGGCATCGAAACGCCAGAGATGCAGGTCAGGATTGCGCGGCGCAAGGCCTGGATTGGGGAACAGGAGCCTGTGCGTCTGTTTCGCTTCAGCGCCGAAAAATTCGAGTAATCTGCGCGGCCTTGCCGCGTCAAAGAAGGTTCGGCCGCCATGCCGGAAATCCGTCAGAACATTGCGACGAAGGAATGGGTGATCATTGCCAGCGAGCGATCAAAGCGTCCAGAGCAGTTCATCACCAACACGCGCCCCGTAACCGGCGACCTGCCGGCGCACGATACGAGTTGTCCCTTTTGCCCAGGCAACGAGGAGGGGCCAGAATTCGAGGTGCTGCGCGTACCAACGACTGGCCCCTGGCAGTTGCGCGTCCTCAGAAACCGGTATCCGGCCGTGGGACTCGAGGGCGATCCGCAGCGCCATTTCCACGGCGTCGAGCGCAGCATCAACGCGGTTGGCTTTCACGAGGTGGTGGTGGAGTCGCCGCTGCACAACACCACGCCGGCCCTGCAGTCAGACGGCGAGTTGGCCTGGACGCTGTTCACCCTGCAGAAGCGGGCGCGTGACATTGCGCGTGACAGCCGCATCGAGCATATCCTGGTCTTCAAGAATCACGGCCCAAGCGCTGGCGCCTCGATTGCCCATCCCCATTCGCAGATCATTGGTCTGCCCATCGTGCCGCACAACACGCGCAACCGCATGGAGGAAGCGCGGCGCTATTTTGACGACACTGGTCACTGCGTCTATTGCCACATGTTGGCCGAGGAGCTCAAAGAGGGAACTCGCGTCGTCGCGGAAAACGCACACCATGTCGCTCTGGTGCCCTATGCCGCGTCAACGCCTTTTCACGTTTGGCTGATGCCCAAGCGCCACCGCCACTCTTTTCTCGGCGTGCCGCTGGAAGAAATCGAGGCCTTGGCCGCGCTGCTGCGGCTCATTGCGCACAAACTGTATGTCGGCCTGCGCGATCCTGACTATAATTTCATGCTGCGCTCAGCGCCCATGCACGAACCGGGCCGAGACTACACGCATTGGTACATCAGTGTCGTCCCGCGCCTCAGCACCACGGCGGGCTTTGAGCTAGGCTCCGGCATGCGCATCAATGTCGCGGTGCCAGAAGAGAGCGCGGCTTTCCTGCGCGGCGCCGCTGTCTGATCAGGGCAGAGGGGCGCGCGGCCGCTGCGTCAGGTTGGATCATCATCGTCGTCCAGCGGTCGGGCCTTCTTCTGCCCCAAACACGCCTCAAACTGGCTGGCCCATGCCGGGGCCGCAGCTCGACTGAGCTCGCCCAAGTCCGCGGCGGCAGCCGGCGCAGGCGGCAGATGCTCACCGGGCCGCGCATAGGTGTAGGACGCGGCCCCAGG
>JBGAVB010000237.1:0-4826 GCA_044228345.1 Anaerolineae bacterium
AGATTGAGCGGCGCTGTGCGACCGCGCACGATGCACGCCTGGCCGATGCGGTGCAAGCCGTGCAGCAGGCGCGGCAACGGGCAGAACAGTGGCTGCAAAGCGCAGCCAACGTGGGCAGCGATGCGTTGGAAGCAGGCGCGCGGCGCTTCGCGTTAACCATCGGCCGATCGGTGGAACTGGGTTTGCTCGTGGAACAGGCGCAGTGGGCCCTGGAGCATGGCGGCGACCAACGTCCCCTGGCCGCGGCGCGCCGACTGCACCTGGCGGGCGTAGACATGATTCGGGATGCGTTGGCGACCGACGCCAGCTTGCTCGCCACGGATCGGCGCGACTGAGACTTTCGACATACATCGAGGCGCAAAATGCAATCTTCAGACGACCCGCACCAACCAGAACCAGGCGCACTGCCAGAATCAACGACCTGGGCCGAACGGCAGCCGAACGGTTTCGGCTGCATCTTCATTGGCACCGGCGGCGCATTTGCCATCCTGACGGTTCTGAGCTTCATCTTTTTTCGACGCACGGGTCTCGTGGATATCGTGTCGCTCGGATTGATTGCCTTTGTGGCGATCTTCGCATTGGTGCAGATTTGGTTCGGCGTCTGGCTTCTGCGCGGCGCGCGCTCAGCGCGCTAATGCGGGACGCGTAAACGCCGCCAACCCAGCCCATAGCCAGGTTGGCGGCGTTCTCGAATCTACCCTGTCAGTCTACCACGCCTGGGTCAACACACCGTTGGCGTTTTGCCAGTAAGGCGTCCAGACGAGAGAAACGAGCTGGACCGTAATGTCGCTCTTCTTGGGCTTGAGCACCAGCGTGTCCATATCCTCCGTCACCGGATCGTTCTTGGCCGCGAGGGCGTCCACCTCGGCCTTCATGTCAGCCTCAAGGTCGGCCAACTGCTGCTGCATTGCCTGCACGTTCTCCTGCGCGCGCGTCACATCATCGCCCTGCTGCATGGCGCGGCCCACGCCGCGGGCGGCCGTCGTCGCTTTGCCAATGGTTGAGGTCGAGACTGATTTGCGGCCCAGGAACGCGCCGATGATCGTGGCGCCGACGGAGATGGCGGTTTGCATCTTGGCCTGGCTGGCCTGATTCTTTTCGCGATCAACGGCCAGCTCTGCGCGGCGGATTTTTTCTTGCAGCGCGGCCAGCTTGGGCGCGTATTTCTTGCGCAGCCTATCCACATCATCATCGCGCTGTTCGTGCACCACCTGGCTCAAACGCACGCGAAAGTCCCGTTCACTTTCGCCAGGATTGGAAATCGCGCCCGTGCTTGGGCTGCGGAACAGCTCCAGCTTGTGCGTGCTGTAGGCCCAATCCACGAAATCACGAGTCCAGGCGACATAACTCCTGGCGCGGCCGGCCACGGCTGGCAGGTCGGCAAATTGACCAGGCTTGGAAGGCGCCTTTTCCAAATCTTTCAAGCCCCACTCGGGCACAACGCTTTCGTCCCAATTGACCGGTACGGCCGCGTCGCTAATCGTGGTGACGAAGATGACATTATCGGCGGTGTCAACCTTGGACTTGCTATCGGCATAGCGAATCTTGGCCGCGCCCACCAACTTGGGCTGGTAAACCAACGTGCCGCCGCTGCCGCGCACGGGAATGAAGAACTGACTCACATCCGGCGGCAGGGTTGGCTGCAAGCCGGCCGCCTGGGCGGCTGCGACTGAGGCCTTGACTGGCGGCTGGCCCAAAGGCACCGCGGCTGGTTCTTCTTCAGGGGTGGGCGCTGCGACCACGGGAGCGGCGGACGATGGCTGTGCTGGGGGCCTGGTCGTGGGCGTGGTGGTGGCTGCGGGAGCCGTAGCCATGCGGGCCTTATAGGGATCCATCAACACCTTGATCTGGCTGCGCGTCAACGGGCCGCGCAGATAGGACATGGCCCAACGTGTGGCAAAGACGACCGGCGCATCCTCATGTGTGTTGTTCATCAAGAAAACGCGGCTGCCCAGGCCAGAAATGATCTGTTCCGTCTGCGCCCGATCAAAATTGGCGTTGGCCGCAACCGCTGCGCCTTCCAGCCCATCCATCACCCGCGCCTTGTCACGCTCGGTTTGCAGGCGCCCAATGAACCAGGTGCCTGCGTTGCTCAGGCCCTTGTAGTCCAGGTCCACCGGGTTCTGCGTGGCCAGCACGATGCCTACGCCAAACGCGCGCCCCTGCTTGAGCAGGGTCAGCAGCGGCAGCTTGGACGGCGGGTTGGCGATCGGCGGGAAAAAGCCAAAAATCTCATCCATGTAGACCAGTGCGCGCAGGCTGGTGGTGCCGGACTGCGTACGCATCCAACCGAGCACCTGATTGAGCAGCAGGGAGACGAAGAACATACGCTCGGCATCGCCCAAGTGGGCAATGGAGAAGATAGCGACGCGCGGCTTGCCCTTGGGCGTGCGGATGATTTGACCGATGTCCAGGGGCACTCCTTCCATCCAGCTTGCGAAGCCAGGCGACGCCACCAGGTTGTTGAGCGCCAGCACCAGGCTGAAACGATCTTTGGCTGGATAGAAAGACTCGAGGTCGAGCACGCCGATGCGGGTCATGGACGGCGTCTGGATGGCCTGGATGAGCGAGGCCAGGTCGAGGTCACGGCCCTCGCGCCAGGACTGACCGATGACGGTGGAAACCAGGATATGTTCTCGGCTGGTCAGCGGGTCGGCGTTGATGCCCAACATCCCCAGCAGGCTCGTCACCGTGGTGTTGATGCGTTCCTGCAGCAGCTCGCCATCGTCCATGATCTCAAACGGCGGCACGGCAAAGGATTTGAGGATGGAAACGGGCACGCCGGCGTTGCTGCCTGGGGTGTAGATGACGAACTCGGCCGCGTCGCGCAGGCGCTGGATGCGCGCGCCATCCTCGCCCCAGTCGCCCAGGCCCTTTTTCCACAGGGCCGCCTGTTGATTGGCGTAGTCTTCCGGCGTCAAGCCCTTCTTGGCGGCATCTTCGTCGTTGACCCAGGGCAAAAAATCTTCGCCGCGCAACTGCGGGAAGGTCAGAAACAGGTTACACAGGTCGCCCTTGGGATCAATTAAGATGGAAGGGATGCCATCAATGGCCGCCTCTTCAATCAAGTTAATGCACAGGCCGGTCTTGCCTGAACCGGTCATGCCCACGCACACCGCATGAGTCACCAGGTCTTTGGAGTCGTAGAGGATGAGGTTTTCCTCTACCGCTTTCTTCGCGAGATCATACTCACGACCAAGATAGAACACACCGAGCTTCTCAAAATCCTGCATCGTACCATCTCCTTAGGTTGAGCATCACGTTCGTTCATGAACGACGTTGGGTTCCCGCTGAAACATCAGTAGTAGCGCTCCCGCACTGGTTAGGATTGGGAATTCTCCACGCTTAGACTACACGACCAAGGTTAAGAGCCAAATGAATCGTCTCCGTTGTCCATCTGCATCGCAAGCTGGAGCAGCCAATCCACGAATCCGCGCACGTCGGTATCAAAGGCCTGAGATACGGCTGAATAATTGGCGACCAGGCGTTCCAGGCGCGCAATGTCGAGTTCGAAGCCATACAGATTGCGTACGATATGACGAAACGCAAGGTACTCCTGCAGGCGCTGCGCTGTGCTGGTTGATAAGATGGCAGGGCGTCCTTCGCGTTCTACGCTGAATCGTTCCAGTAAACGTTTGTGCCAGTCAAAGCCAGTGGGTAAGGCGCCATTCAGCTCGGTAGCAACCATCTGCAAGACGCGTTCACAACCTGTGTAGAAATTGTGCAGCTTGAGCGCCAGATTTTCGTAGAAGAGTTGTGCACGTGCCGGATCGCGTGTGATCTCATCGCGCACCATCAGAAAATCCTGCCGCAGGCGCTGCAGTTTGGCAAGTTCAGTCTCAAGATCGGCAGCAAGCTCACGTAGTTCGCTTGCACTTTTTTGCTTCATTAAATCTCCTTGCCCGTAGACAAGACGCGTTCGCGAAAACGAGGCTCAAGATCCTCTAGCGGTTTGAGGTCTACCCAGAAATGCGTCATGGCATTCAGTTCACCGAGGGCACGGAAGAAGTCGGCCTTGAGCAACCCTTCCACCGCCAGGTCAATGTCTGATCCGGCCGCGAAGTCGCCGCGCACCAGAGAGCCAAACAAAATGATGCGCTTCACACCATACTGCTGACGCAAATGGTCCGCCATGCCTGTGGCCGCGATGCGCGCTTGTTGCGCCAGCCGTGCATGATAGGCCGCCTGCTGCTGCTGGCTGCGCCGCCAGTATGCGACATACGGCGTCATATCGCTGGCAGAGAGTGGTGAGGTGCTCATAACTCAATTTTAGCACAGGTAGGCGCGATTGTCATCATGACATGGGTGCGAATTTTGACAAACAAGAACAAATGTGCTATCGTTTGCAAATCCCACCCATGACGTAAGCCCATCTCATGCCTGTTCCAGGCCCTTGCGCGATACAATCCCTGGTCAGACTTGATGATCGGCGCAGCGCCCCTGTTTACTTCAGTTGGAGGTACCAATGGCAAACGCAATCAATTGGTTCGAGATTCCCGTGACCGATATGCCGCGGGCGGTTGCATTTTACAGTACAATCCTGGACGCAGAGATCAGCGCAGACCCCGCTGCGCCTGGCTACGAGATGGCGGTATTACCCTACCAGGATGGCGTCGGCGGCGCGCTGCTCTCTGGCGAGGGCTATGTGCCAAGCACGAACGGCGCGCTGCTCTATCTCAACGGCGGTGATGATTTGAACAACGTGCTGGGCAAGGTGGAAGCGGCTGGCGGTCAGGTACTGACGCCCAAGACGGGTATCGGCGAGAACGGCTTCATGGGCTTCTTCCTGGACAGCGAAGGCAACAAAATCGGCCTGCACTCGATGG
>JBGAVB010000238.1:0-4778 GCA_044228345.1 Anaerolineae bacterium
ATTCTGGCGGCGATTGATGCCGCCAGGGTCAAGGCGTAAAAAACCACCGCCGAGCGTAACGCACGCTCGGCGGTGGTCTTACTGGATCAACACCCCGTTGCCGGCTGGATCGTGCAAGAAAAGCCCATCCGGTCGTTCGGAAAACTCAATCTGCTTTTCAGCCAGGCGGGCGGCCACGAGCTGGCGTTGAGCCGGATCGGGCAGGTTGATCGTGAAATAACGCAAGCCAATCGTGTCCAGCGGGGGCGGCGATGCGCCCAGGCTGTTCCATGTGTTCATGCCCAGGTGATGATGGTAACCGCCGACGGACGCAAAAAGGGCGCTGGGGCCATAGCGCTGCATCAGGTCAAAACCGAGCACGCCGCAATAGAAAGCCTCAGCCTGGCGAATATCATTCACCTGCAGATGGACATGTCCGATGTGCGTGCCTGCCGCCAGCCCCTTCCAACGCTGATTATCCTTCTTCAGCAACGCCAGCAGTCCTTCCATATCGAGTGGATCGGTCGTCATTTGCACCTGCTGGCCGACGTAAGGCCACTGCGCACGCGGACGGTCGGCGTAGATTTCCAGGCCATTGCCATCCGGATCGGACAGATAAAGCGCTTCGCTGACCAGGTGATCGGCCGCGCCTTGCAGCGGGTAATCAGACTCAAACAGGCGCATCAGCGTACGCGCCAGGTCCAAACGGCTGGGCGTCAGGATGGCCGCATGGAACAACCCCGTGGTGCGCGGCGAACGCTTATGCGCCACACGGTTGGCCGTCAACCGAAATAGAGGGACGCCATCCACGGCCAACGTCAGATCGGCATCTTCCGCGGGCAGCGCCTCCATCCCCAAGATATCGCGGTATAGATACAATGTCCGCTCAAGGGATTGAACAGTCAGCGCAACCGGGCCTACGGTGGCGGCGGGATCAAGGGCAAATTCGCTCATAACTCGATTCCTGTGGCAAAATGATGGCGCATCGACGCGCGTTGATAGCACGTATTGTCGCCCCCAGGGCAGACAAGGTCAAGTAGATTTTGCCCAATTAGAGGTCAAAAAGGATCAGAATGAACGACGGCGTGGTCCTCTGGCTGCAAGGGTTGTCGTCTGCGGAGGCAGAGACGCTGATGGCAGCGCTGACCGGCGGCGCGTGGTGGACAAGCAAAGGCGCCGTGGTATGCGCGCTGGCGCCGCAGCCTGGTGAGCACCTGTCTGCCTGCGTGAATCGGACGCTGCACACGGCTGTGCTGGCGAGTCAGTGTCAGGCGGCGGTGGGGCTTGCGGTTGGGCCGCTGCCCGAAGGCGGCCGCGCCAGCCCCACGCTGGAGCGGGCGCGCCGCGCCGCCGAGTTGGCCGCTGGCGGGGACGTGATCCTGGCCTGGGGCAGTCAAGCCTACCTGATGGGCGAGTTCGAGAGTGTGGCTACCGGCTTTGTCAAACTGCTCAGTCGAGTCCCGTGAGCGGGCGCACCGACCTTACATCCCGATGGCAAACATACGCTCCAGGTCATATTGCGAATAAGCCCGAAACGCAATCAGGGTTTCTGTGCTCTGAATGTAATTCAGCCTGAGCATGTGATCGGTGACGAGGTCGGCGATTGCATCGTTGTCCCTGACCCGCGCGACGGCGACCAGGTCGAACCGTCCGCCCACCGAATAGACCTCCGTGACGCCAGGCAGCGTCAACAACTGCGCGGCCACGTCGTTGACGCGACCGTGCTCCACGTTGATGAGAACAATGGCTGTTACCATGAATTCCTTTCTTGCGTCACCGGCATGGTAGAGGATGCAGCCGGCGGCGGCCAAGTGATTATACCACACATTGGAAGATGAGCTACATCATTAGCGATGGTTAAGTCGGAAACTTGTCCGGCTTGGAATAGTTCGATATGTTACTAATCACTCTTTTCATGTTGATTCTCTTTGTAAAGGAGCCATGAATCACGATCCATCATTTCAACCTGACGATCTAAGCTTCCGCCAACTGATGCATCAGCACGGTATCGAAACGATTGGCGGTGTGCAGTTGCTGCGCGCCGTGCGTATCGTCAACAATCTGTACGATGTCATTTTTTCGGAGCGTCTGCGCGACGACCAGCTCTCCGGACCACGCTGGGGGGTGTTGATGCGCCTGTACGCGGAGGAGATGAATGGCAACACCAACGGGTTGTCCCCTTCCGTGCTGAGCAGGCACCAATCCGTCAGCAAGAACACGGTCAGTTCTTTGCTGCGTGGGCTGGAGGAACAGGGCTTCATTGAACGCCAGCTTGACCAGCAGGATCGGCGCTCATTCACCATTCGCCTGACCGAGCTTGCGCGCGCACAGGTGCGGGAGAATGCACCGGCTCATGTCGCCTTTCTCAATCAATTGTGCGCCGATCTGAGCGAGCAAGAAACAGCCACCTTGTTAGGGTTGTTGACGCGCCTGCGGCGATCACTTCTCAAACAGGCCGCGGCCAACGCCTGTGATAACGACACCCCAGTGAGCAACCCACCCGCGGAAACGCAATCCATCAGATTGCGCCCTGCAGGCTAGAAGGAGATTTGTGTGCAAACACGACTTGTCAAACGACACAAGACGCGGATGGACATGCCGGCCAAAGGAGGCTTGGGCCGCGCCATCAAATACCTGGGACATTACAAACGCCTGACGGCGCTGGCCTATTTGTTCCTCTTCATTTCAACCGGCGCTCAACTGGCCGTCCCGCAACTGGTGCAAAACATCATTGACGCCGTCACCAAGGGTCTTATTGCCAGGCAGTTGGCGCAGGTGCCGGCGGCCTTCTTGGCCACGGCCTTACAGCGTCTCGGTTGGACGCCTGAGCAGCTAGTCACCTATCGCGATGGGGGCGAGAAGGTGCTGGTCAGCGCCATTTTGCTCATCGTCGCATTTGCCGTCATGCGCGGAATGTTTGCCTTTGCGCAGGCCTATACGTCAGAACGGGTATCGCAGAGCATTGCCTTTGATTTCCGCAATGACCTCTACGCCAAGATTCAGCGGTTGTCGTTCAGCTACCATGACCGCAACCAGACCGGGCAGTTGATGATTCGCGCCACGGATGACGTGGAAAAAGTGCGTCTCTTCATTGGACAGGGTCTTCTCCTCGCGCTGCAGGCATTCGTCCTGCTCACGGCCACCCTGATCATCCTGGCGACCACCAATCTCAAACTCACGCTGGTCGTGCTGCCGGTGCTGCCGATCGCGCTGCTTCTGTTCATGGTGTTCGGGGCGGTTAGTCAGCCGCTGTTTGCGGAAGTGCAAAAACGTCTGTCGCGGCTCAACACCGTGCTGCAGGAAAACCTGGCCGGCATCAAGGTGGTGAAGTCTTTTGCGCGCGAACCGGATGAGGAACGCAAGTTCGACGCCGCGGCGACCAGCCTGATGGCGCAGAGCATCAAGGTCTCACGCGTCTTCTCCTTCCTCTTCCCGGTCGTCTTCCTGATTGCGAACCTGGGGCAGGCAGCCGTGCTCTACTTTGGCGGCAAACAGATCATTGACGGCACCCTGAGCTTTGGCGAATGGCAGAAGTTCAGCCTCTACCTGGTTCTCCTGTTCTTTCCCATCGGCCAGTTAGGCTTCATCATCAGCCAGATGTCTCAAGCCAGCGCATCCGCTGCTCGCATCTTCGAGATTTTCGACGCCAAGAATGATGTGGCCGACAAGCCAGGGGCGACCGCCCTGCCTCCAGTGCAAGGCCAGGTCACCTTCGACGATGTCACCTTCCGCTATTTTGAAAGCGGAGAACCAGTTCTCTCCCATGTCAGCTTTGAAGCCAAGCCCGGTGAAACCGTCGCCCTGCTTGGCGCCACCGGCAGCGGCAAAACCACGATCATCAACCTGCTGCCGCGCTTCTACGATGTTAACGAAGGGCATGTGCGCATTGATGGCTATGACCTGCGGGATGTGACGCTCGATTCCCTGCGCTCGCAGATCGGCATTGTGCTGCAAGAGACTAACCTTTTCAGCGGCACGATTCGCGAGAACATCGCGTTCGGCCGCCCCGACGCCACGCTGGCAGAGGTCACCGCCGCGGCCCAAGCGGCCTCGGCGCACGACTTCATCATGAGCTTTCCGGCCGGCTACGAAACCCCGGTGGGCGAACGCGGCACCACCCTGAGCGGCGGGCAAAAACAGCGCATCGCCATCGCCCGCGCGCTGCTGCTCAACCCGCGCCTGCTGATCCTGGACGACTCCACCAGTTCGGTTGACCTGCAAACCGAGTTTCAGATTCAGCAGGCATTAACCGGTTTGATGCACGGCCGCACCAGCTTCGTCATTGCGCAGCGCATCACGACCGTGGTGAACGCCGATCAAATCCTGGTGCTGGAAAAGGGACGCATCGTCGCCCGCGGCAAACACGAAGACCTCATGGAAAACAGCCCCCTCTACGCTGACATTTATCATTCGCAGTTGGTGAGCGATGTGGCCCTGGCCGACGAACAACCCGCGCGGCTCGAAACCGCCACGCTGAATAAGGAGACACTACGATGATGGGAGGACCTGGGGGGCCGCGCGCCCTCCTGGAGCGCGAGACGCTCAAGCCACAGCGCGTCGGGGCCACCCTGCGCCGTTTTGCGGTCTATTTCAAGGCCTTCTGGCCTATCCTGCTGCTGGTGGCCGCGCTGGTCATTGCCGGCACCTGGGCGCAAGTGACCGCGCCCGAGTTGATCGGTCAGGCGGTGGACTGCTACCTGACGCCAGCGGCCAGCGCGCGCTTGACGGGCGGCGCAGCAGGCTCCGCCGGCTTTGCGGGTCAGCAAACGCAGGCCGCCAAGAGCACCTGTTGGTTCGAT
>JBGAVB010000239.1:0-4728 GCA_044228345.1 Anaerolineae bacterium
CTCATGCGCATGGCTTGATCCATCGCGATCTGAAACCGGAAAACGTGCTCCTGACCAGCAGCGGGGTGATCAAACTGGTGGACTTCGGCCTGGCGCGCAGCCTCACCTCGCGTTTGACGGCCGAAGGCGCGCTGGTGGGAACGGTCTTTTACCTGGCGCCGGAACAGGCGTTGGGGCGACCGCTTGACGGCCGCGCGGACCTCTATGCACTGGGCGTGATGCTCTACGAATGGCTGGCGGGGCGTCTGCCCTTCAGCGGTGACGATGCCCTGGCCGTGATTTCCCAACATCTGCACGCGCCCGTGGTGCCGCCCAGCACCTACAACGCGGCCGTGCCGCCGGGGCTAGATGCCCTGATCGTGCAGTTGATGAGTAAAGAGCCGGATCAGCGCCCCGCGGATGCCAGGCGCGTGCGCCAGGCGCTTGAACAACTCAGTATGGAACCGATGCAGCCCGGCGACGAACCAGCGGTCGAGTTGTCTGCGCTCAACCAACTGGTATTGGGGCGCCTGGTGGGCCGGGCGCGGGAGCTGCACGATGCCAAGTTGATTTGGCAGCGCACGATAGCGGGGCAAGGCGCGGGGCCGGTGCTGCTGCTGAGCGGCGAACCCGGCATTGGTAAGACCCGCCTGGCGCGCGAACTAGCCACCCACGCCGAAGTGACCGGCGGCGTTGTGCTGACCGGCGAATGTTACGCCGAAGGCTCAGCGCCCTACGCGCCGATCGCGCGCATCATTCGCGCCGGATTGGCGCTCATGCGGCAATGGAGCCAAACGACCGCCGCCGGCCAT
This sequence comes from Anaerolineae bacterium, assembly GCA_044228345.1. Lineage (GTDB taxonomy): Bacteria > Chloroflexota > Anaerolineae > SSC4 > Amarolineaceae > Amarolinea. The sequence goes on from JBGAVB010000239.1 coordinate 792, forward strand.
GCAGCCGAGCCGCTGTCTGCGTTGGTGTTGGCCGATCTGCTCACGCTGGCGCCCGATCTGCGCGCAAGCTACCCGGACATTGCCGCCAACTCACCGCTCGATCCACAGAGCGAACAGCAACGACTGTTCGAAAGCGTCGTCACCCTGTGCGCTGCGCTGAGCCAACGCATACTGCTCACCTACCGCGAAGAAGCCATTGCCGAGGCATGCTGCCTGGACGGCGTGCTGCTCGATTTGGTGCGCGAACGGCTGGCGACGCGCATCAAGTTGAGCCGCTTGACGCGTGACCAGACGGCTGATCTGCTGCACGTGATGTTTGGGGGCGACGTTTCAGCCTCGTTCCTGGATGACCTCTTCAACGAGACGGAGGGCAACCCGTTCTTCATCGAAGAGGTGTGCAAGAGCCTGGTGGAAGAGGGCAAATTGGTCTGCGACGCCGGGCGTTGGCGGCGCACGAAGGACGATGCGCTGCATATTCCGCAGAATGTGCGCATGGCCGTGCAGGCCCGTTTACGCAATCTGCCCGCGGCCACGCAGGACATCCTGCTGCTGGCATCCATAATTGGCCGCGAGTTCGCCTTCGACACGCTGCGCGCGGCCAGCGAAGCGAATGAGGACGCGTTGATCGAGGCCCTGGAACAGGCCGTGCGCGCGCAATTGATCGAAGAGGTGCGCAGTCAACGCCGCCGCGAGGCCGCGCGCGAGGTTTTTGTCTTTGCGCATGCCTTCATCCCATTGACGTTGCGCGAAAGCATCAGCAGTCTGCGCCGCCACCGTTTGCACCGGCGTGTGGCCGCGGCCATTGAAACACTGCGACCGGACGATTTCGAGGCGCTGGCCTACCACTATGAACAGGGCGGCGATGAAGCGCGCGCGCTGGCGAACTATGTGCGCGCAGCCGACCGCGCGACGCACGTGTATGCCAACGAAGAGGCCGTGCGGTTCTACACCGAAGCCTTGCACCTGCTGCCGGAGGTAGATGTGCAGCGTTTCGATGTCTTGAAAGCGCGCGCCCATGTCTACAATGTCATGGCGCGGCCGGAAGCGCAAGCGCAGGATGTCAAGGCCATGCTGGCCCTGGTGGAGCAACTGCACGACGAAGCCCGGCTGTGCGATGCGCTGCTGGCCGAGGCCGACTACAACCTGCAGATCAATCTACGCGAGGTGCGCAAACCGGCCACGCGCGCGCTGCAGATTGCCCAACGCCTGGGCGATCCGCAGCGCGAGGGCCACGCGCTGGCCTGCCTCAGTTTTGACAGCCGTGTGACCGATCTTGAACAAGGACGCCAGGAGCTGGAGATGGCTGTGGCCCGCTTTCGTGAAGCAGGGCGGCTCGACAAGGTCGCCCAATGCCTGCACAATCTGGCAATGACCTTCATCAACCTGCGCGATCTGGCCGCCGCCGAACGCACGGCGGAAGAAGCCCTGGAGGTCAGCCGCCAGGCGAACGATCGCTGGCAAGAGGCGATCAGCCTGCGCCGCCTGGCCGCGGTGTACAACTACCAGCGGCGTTACGACGAAGCCTTGCAGCTGACGGAGGAGGCGCTCAGGCTGCACCGCGCGCTGGGTGATCGCACGAGCGAGAGTTACGCGCTGGGCAACCTGGGCGAAATCCTCTGCCACCTGCGCCGCCCCGATGAGGCCGGGCACTACCTGCGCCAGGCGTTGGAGGTGGCGGACGCCATCGGCACCAGCACGGTGATCAACACGGCGGTGACGCAGTGGATCTGGTTTCACTACCTGCCGGGCGCCCGTTACGAAGCTGGCCTGAACTTCATCCGCGAACGGATCAAGGTTGCCAGGAATCTGCACAACGAGATGCTGCACGTGCTCTGCCTGAAGTATCAAGAACTGCTGCTGATTCTTCTGGGGGCGTTTGAAGACGCGCTGCAGACAAACGAACGCAGGATGCAGATGTCGGAGGCCCTTTCCCCCGGACTTTACCGGTACGAACACCTGGCCAACCAGGCGCTGATACGCGGGGAGTTGGGCGAGGTGGAGCAGGCCGACGCGCTCCTGGCGCAGGCGCAAGGGCTGCTGGCCGCCGATGGTCGTCAAGATGCAGGCGCCGCTCTGGTTGCTCTGCGCGCCCGGTTGGCCTGGCGCGCCGGCGATCCAGGGCGGATCGCGGCAGCATTGGGCGATGCGTGTGCGGCCCTGGCGCTGCTGCCGGCCGGGGTGGATGACCTGGGGTACATGATGGCGATTCACGCCGCGGCCGAGCTGCATCTGCTGGCCGGCCAGCTCGATGAAGCCTGGCGCGACGCGCAGCAGGCGCTGAAAACGCTCGAAGCGGCGCCTTCGCTAATGTGGCAAGAAGCGGTGCTCTTCACCTGCAGCCGCGTGGCGCAGGCGCAAGGCAACACCGCGGCTGTGCAGGACTACCTGCAGCGCGCCTACGCGCGCTGCCAGGCCGTGGCCGCGGAAACGCAGTCGCCGTCCTTGCGGCAGGCCTGGCTCCGCGCGCCGACCCAGCGAGCCATCGCCGCCGCCTATCTGATCAGTATGTCAGCAACAACCGATCAGCCACCATCTCCCCTTCTAGCGTCAGTCCATTCATCTGGAAACGCTTGAGCATCGAAGGCCCGCAGTTCACGAACACCTCGCGCTCGAACAGGCCCTCTGGCAACGGAATGTCGCAAATTGTATCGCCAGAACGTTTGGTTCCATCAATACTGAGCGCCACATAGACACCCCTTTGCTTACAACGATGGATCGCTTCTAACAGATGTGCCAGGTCGAATGACTGCGCGCCGTATAGAATTGACTGGCTGTGACTGTAGGGCGGGTCGCAGTAGATCAAATCGCCTGTCCGCGCCAAATCCATTGCTTCTTGGTAATCCGCCACCAAGAACCGAGTTGTGGCCGTACGTCGTTGCCAGGCGTCGACTCTATGTGCAAACTCAGTCGGAGAAATGGGCGCATGGATTCCACACGGCGTGGACATGTACCCATCAGCCTGACGAAAGCGTACGACCCCCCCATAGCACGACCGACACAGAAAGAGCAAATCGGCGCCGTTAGGCCGGGCATTGTACGCGGCTTTGATTCGCTCATATTCCTCAACTTTGTCGCCACTTGCCATCTGCTGCCAACGCTCAGCATACCACTGTCTGAGCAAGGTTGGGTTGTCGTGGAGGGTTTGCCAGATTTCCATCAATGGGCGGAAGATGTCCGATGCTATCGCTTTTTGAGGAGAAAGTGTTCCCAAGACGGCGCCGCTGCCAAGAAATGGCTCGAAGTAGGTTCTTGTTTCAGCAGGAAAATAGGATGCGATTTCATGCGCAAAGCGTTGCTTGTTACCTACCCACTTGAGCAACTGTTTTGTAAAGGGTGGGACGGGCGCAACTCGAATATCGTCAAATAAGCCGAATTGTTTCTGCATACAAATACTCTGAACCCCGATACTTTCAGAAAATCACGAGTGAAGTATATCCTATTTTGGGATATTTGTCAAGTACAATTACAATCCTATCATGACCAAAAATACATATACTGCTCAACAGCAATGCTTACAAGCACTACTGCGCCAGGTGAGGCAAGAAGCAGGGATGCGGCAGGTTGACTTGGCTACGTGTCTTGGTCAGCATCAATCTTACGTAAGTAAATACGAGTCCGGGGAACGACGATTGGATATTTTAGAATTGCGTCAGGTGTGTCAAGTTCTTGGGATTTCATTGACCGACCTGATCCTCAGATTCGAGGCTCTGTGTGAAACCAGATAACCGTTTCCTTGATCAACCTCGGCATTTCTGGGCCAATGTCAGAACTATCAGCGAAATCGTTGGCTACACCGAAAAGAACAAAGGATTGATCAAGGCGCCGACCACTAAAGAAATCGCCTCTGCTTTGCACAAACTTGGCCTGAGCAGTCGTCACCTTGGCATTGATGAAGGGCAACTTACAGAACTCGGTCAGACCCTGTTGGCTTATTTCG
>JBGAVB010000023.1:0-14058 GCA_044228345.1 Anaerolineae bacterium
CGTGGCCCCGCAGGTTCAGCTTGGCAGGGGTTGCAGCGATTTCAATCGCCCGACCCGCGCCAGTTTGAAATGCGCCCCATGCGACCGGGAGGATTGACGGTTTTCGCCTTCATGCGGTATACTTGCGCGGCTGCAAGTTCTCCGTTTGTTGTTTCATGTTGGCCGTGCAACCAATCACCCCGCATTACGTTGAGGTCTGTGGGATGTCACCAAGCCTGGAGAGTGTGTGCGAACGCCTGGAGACGGCTATCCACGCCCAAAACAGCGCGCAGTCGCCGGCTGAGTCGGCGCTGGCCCTGCTGCAGTTGGACGCGGCGCTGACGCAGGCTCTCTCCCAGGAGCCGCTGACGCAAGCCACCCTTCCGTCAAATCTGGCGGCCGATCCCGCGCCCCAGACGCCAGAGATCGGACAGGCCGCCACTACGCTCACCAACCTGCTCACACCTGACCACGCGGCCGCTCTGTCGGACATTCAGGCGCTGTCCGCGCGCGTCCGCAGCGGCGATGCCAGCGTGACCGCCGCAGAGCTTGACCAGCAGGCCAATCAAGCGGCGCAGTTGGCGGTTGAGATCTGGCCGCATCTGAGCAATCGCCCTTCGCCTCGGGTCGAACAGCCGCTCTATCGCACCATCCAGGAAGCCTTACCCTCCGACGTAGTTCAGCTCCAGCGCGAGATGCAGCGCCAGCGCCAACGCACCGTTGAACTGGAGCAGAATTCGCTGCGCCAGTCACGCGCACTGGCCGCGGCCAACAACGAGGTGGACCGCCTGCGTGCCATCCTGGCTGGCGTCAACAAACAGGAGCACGCGCGTCCAGAATGGCAGCAGGGTGTGCAGTCTTTGCTCATCGGCTTGACCTTCATCGGCATTGGCCTGGCTGCCTTTTTCCTGGCCCGCTGGACGCTCAACCTGCCCTGGCCGTGGCTCTTCATCGGTTTCATCATCGTGCTTGGGCTTCCCGTCGGTCTGTATGCCGGCGTTGTTTACGCTGTGCGCGGCGTGCGCAAGCTCAGCCCCGACCGCTTGCTGGGCTATGCCGCCATCTTCCTCATCCTGGCCTTCCTGGCGACCGCGCTCGTTGACCGTTCATCGCCGCGTTTTGCAGATCGAGCAGGAAGCGTCGCCACGCGCTGGGTGGGCGGCGCGCTCCGATCCCCCCTCACTCTGATTCAAGCCGGATTGCGGGCGCCGGTCCCATTCATTACCGCGCTGCGTGGACGTTCAACCGCGGCGGAGCCGACGCCGCTGCCCACGGCCCTGGCGGCGGCGCCTACGTCAGCGGCCAGCGCGGCGCCAACTGACGCCAGGTCCTTGACGCCCACCCTTCCCCCAGCTACCGCAACCTTGGCGCCGGCAACCCTGGTCATCACGCCGACGGCGACGCTGACCGCCAGCGTCAGCAGCACGATCACCGTTGGCAGTCAAGTGCGAGTCGTCAATACGCAGTTCTTGAATGCTCGGCGCAGCGCGGGCCTGCGCTTTCAATTAGCCACACGCTTTCCCGCCGATGCGATCCTGACTGTGGTGCAAGGCCCCATTACGGCCGACAACTACACCTGGTGGGAAGTCAAAGGGGAAGCAGGTCAAGGCTGGTGCGCCGATCAATGGCTGCTGTTAGTGCCCTAGGCATAGGCCTTTTATGGTTCTTTTTTGGAGGTAAATCTTGAAGAAAGTCGTCGCTTTGATTCTGGCCGGCGGCGAGGGCGCGCGGCTCAGCGTGCTCTCGGAAAAACGGGCCAAGCCTTCGGTGCCCTTTGCCGGCAAATACCGCATTATTGATTTCACCCTCTCCAACTGCGTCAATTCTGGCATCTTCAATGTCGCCGTGCTGACGCAGTACCGCCCACACTCGCTCAACGATCACATTGGCATTGGCAAGCCTTGGGACCTCGATCGCAACCGCGGGGGCGTGCGCCTGCTGCAGCCCTACAAGGGGCGGCGCGCGGAAGATTGGTACAAAGGCACGGCGGATGCCGTTTACCAAAATCTCGGCTACCTGGACGATACCGAGGCCGACCTGGTTGTGATTCTGTCTGGCGACCACATCTACCGCATGGATTACGGCGCCATGCTGCGCTATCACCAGGAGGTGGGCGCATCGCTGACCGTGGCGGTCATGAATGTGCCCATGGAAGAGACCGATCGTTTCGGCATCATGAGCGTCAACGAGAACCAACAGGTCACTGAGTTCACGGAGAAGCCCAAACAGCGCGACAAAGGCACCCTGGCTTCGATGGGCATCTACATCTTTGATCGCGACGCGCTGGAGAAGCGTTTGCGGCAGGGCGCGGCCAAAGAGTCGAGCCTTGATTTTGGCAAGCACGTTATCCCAGGCATGATCGCCGACGACGCCGTGTACGCCTACCCCTTCGAAGGCTATTGGGTGGACGTCGGCACGATCCAAAGCTATTGGGAAACCAACCTGGCCCTGTTGGAGGACAAACCGGCGCTCGATCTATACGACACTACATGGGTCATTCACACCCGCTCGGAAGAACGACCGCCGGCCAAAATTGGCCTGCAGGCGCGCGTGGTCAAGAGCCAGGTTTCCAACGGCTGCAACGTGCGCGGCCAGGTCGAACACTCGGTGCTCTCGCCTGGCGTCTACGTTTCCCCTGGCGCCATCGTGCGCGATTCGATCATCATGAACGACACCTACATCGGCCCCGGCGCTGTGGTTGACAAGGCCATCATTGACAAGAACGTCTGGGTGGGGGCCGGCGCCGTGGTAGGTGAAGGCGACGATATCACGCCCAATGTCAAGGAACCGGATAAACTCAACATCGGCGTCACGGTGGTCGGTAAGGGCGCCCGCATCCCGCCCAATACGCGCATCGGCCGCAATGTGCTGATCAACAGCGACCTCGACGAAAGCAGTTTCCCTGGCCTGACCATTGCCAGCGGCGAGACCGTAGGATAAATAGAGGAAGAGAGGTGCCATGAAAGCGCTCGCCATGATCATGGCCGGCGGTGAAAGCCCGGCGCTCAGCGTGTTGACCACGCAGCGGGCTGAATCCGTCGTGCCTTTTGCCGGCAAGTTTCGCATTATTGACTTTGTGCTATCCAACTGCGTCAACTCAGACATCTTCAACGTCGCGGTGTTGACGCAGTATCAGCCCGGTGAGCTGATAGAACATGTTGGCCTGGGCAAACCCTGGGATCTGGACCGCACGACAGGAGGTGTGCGGGTTCTGCAGCCGTACCCAACGCGTGACGGCGGCGGTTGGCAGCGCGGCACGGCCGATGCCATTCGCTCCAACCTGGGCTTTGTCCAGGAACAAAACGTGGATGCCGTGCTCATTCTGGCCGGCGACCACGTCTATAAAATGGACTATCGTAAGCTGTTGGCCTTCCATGAACAGACCAAAGCCGACGTCACCCTGGCCGTGCGCGAGGTGAGCCCGTTCGATGCCTATCGCTTCGGCATGGTCAAGACTGAAATTGATGGGCGCATCAGCAACTTCGAAGAGAAGCCGCGGCGCACGCGCAGCACGTTGGCCTCGATGGGCATTTACGTCTTCAAACCCGAGGCGCTGATTGACTGGCTGACGCGCGAAGGCAAAGAGCAGGTGGATTTTGGCCGCGAGGTGATTCCATCGCTGGTCAAACGCCGCCGTGTCTTTGCACACCACTTCGAAGGCTATTGGGTAGACATTGGCACGCTGCAGGCCTATTGGGAAGCCAACATGGCTCTATTGGCCGAAACGCCCGCGCTGGAGTTGGACGACCCCCGCTGGGTGATTCACACCCGCAGCGAAGAACGCCCGCCGGCCTGGATCAGCGCAGACGCACGCGTCGATGGCAACCTGCTGTGCGACGGCTGTCGCATCCTGGGCCGCGTCGAACGTTCGGTCATCTCGCCCGGCGTCTTCGTCGCCCCGGGCGCGCTGGTGCGCGATTCCATTATCATGCGCGACACGATCATTGGTGAAGGCGCTGTCGTGGATCGCGCCATCATTGACACCGATGTCGTCGTAGGCGCCAAAGCCGAAATCGGCTCTGGAGATGACAACGCGCCAAACCGCCAGGACCCCGCGCGCTTCAGCACCGGCCTGACAGTCGTGGGCACGGCGGCTCACATTCCTGGCGGCGCGCGCATCGGTCGCAACTGCGTCATTCGACCCCATCGCCGCGAAAAAGACTTCAACGAGAAGACCATCGCCAGCGGGGAAACGATTTAAGCCAGACTTCCGAAGTCTTGAGGACTTCGGAAGTCTGACCATCTGAAAGGCAACCAACCATGCGCAGAGTCCTGTTTGCGATCCTGGGAGTCATTTTAGCATTACTCATTCTAGTGCCTGGCGGCGGGTACCTCATCTTGCGCCGCTCCCTGCCTCAGACCAACGGCACAGTCACCGTGTCGGGCCTGCAGGGCGCGGTGGAGATCGTGCGCGATGCCGATGGCGTCCCGTACATTTACGCGCAGAATGACCTGGATGCCCTATTTGGCCTGGGCTACGTTCACGCCCAAGATCGCCTGTGGCAGATGGAATTTCAGCGCCGTGTGGGCGCCGGCCGCCTGTCAGAGGTGTTGGGCGAATCCACGGTGGATACCGACAAATTCCTGCGCACGCTCGGCACCTACCGCGCAGCCGAACAAGCCTGGACCGCGCTCTCCCCGCAAGCACAGCAGGTCGTCCAGGCTTACATTGGCGGCATCAACGCGTACCTGGCAAGCAAACCGGCGTTGCCCATCGAGTTCACCATCCTGGGCTTCAGCCCGGCGCCCTGGCAGCCGGCCGATTGCCTGGTCTGGGCCAAGATGATGGCCTGGGACCTGGGCGGCGATTATAAATCAGAACTGGTGCGCGCCCAGATCTACCAGGCGCTGGGGCCTGAACGCGCCGCACAGCTCTTTCCTCCCTATCCTGACAACGGCGCCCTGATTGTGCCCAACCTGGGACAGAGCGCGGGCGCCCTGGCCCACCTCTCAAACGACGTGCGCACCCTGCTGGGCGCGGATGCGCTCAACATCGGCAGCAACAACTGGGTGGTCAGCGGCAGCCGCACCACCACCGGCAAGCCGCTGCTGGCGAATGACCCGCACCTGGGCGCACAGATTCCCTCCATCTGGTACCTGGCGAGCATCCAGGGCAATCGCCTGCACGTGATTGGCGCGACGCTGCCTGGCATGCCCGGTGTGCCCACCGGTCACAATGACCGCATCGCCTGGGGCGTCACCAACCTGGGACCTGATGTGCAGGATCTGTACATGGAGCGCATCAACCCGGCCAACCCCAACGAGGTCGAGGTCAACGGCGCGTGGCAGCCGCTGACTGTCATCAGCGAAACGATCCAGGTCAAAGGCCGCAAGGAGCCGATCTACTGGGCGGCGCGCGCCAGCCGGCACGGGCCGCTGATCTCCGACGTGACCAGCGATGTGACGACCACGCTGGCCCTGCGCTGGACAAGCCTGGATGCGGGGGATACCACCGTCGAGGCTTTCCTGGGCGTGATGTATGCGGGCAGTTGGGACGAATTCCGCACCGCGTTGCGCGCCTACATCGGGCCATCGCAAAACTTTGTCTACGCGGATGTGGATGGCAACATCGGCTACTACGGCCCCGGCCGCATTCCGATCCGGGCGCGGGGCAATGGCTACATGCCGGTTCCTGGTTGGAATGACGACTATGTCTGGACCGGCTTCATTCCGTTCGATGACCTCCCGCACGATTTCAACCCGGCCAGCGGTTTCATCGTCACGGCCAATAACAAGGTCGTGCCCGACGCGTACCCCTACTTCCTGGCTACCGATTGGGCGCCGCCCTACCGCGCCGCTCGCATCGTGCAGATGATCGAGGCCAAGGCCAAGCTGTCGCCAGACGACATTGCGGCCATGCAGGCCGACCAGAAGTCCCTGCAAGCGTTGGAACTGCTGCCTTTCTTCCTGCAAACGCCGACGGAGACGCCGCAAGAAGCGCAGGCGCTTGAGCTGCTCAAGGGTTGGGACGGCGTCATGCGCCAGGACAGCGCAGCTGCGGCCATTTACGCCGCCTGGCTGCTGCACCTGCAGCCGGACCTTCTGCAGGACGACCTGGGGAAGACCCTGGGCGCGGACTACCTCGCCAGTTTCCACCCCACCTACCTGCTGCAGACCCTGAGCCAGGCCAACAGCCCGTGGTGCGACAACGTGCTGACGCCGGGCGTTGAGGACTGCCGCACCACGCAGCATGTAGCCCTGCAAGAAGCGCTCAAAGACCTTACAGAGCGCATGGGCAGCAGCGATCTCAAGACCTGGCGCTGGGACAAGGTGCACGTGGCGGAGTTCCCACACAACCCGTTCGATCAGGTCAGTGCGCTGAAGAACATTTTCAGCCGCCAGATTCCGAACGGCGGCGACGGCTCCACGGTTGACGTGGCGCCGTTCCGGCCGGGCAAGCCGTTCAGCCAGCGCCACGTGCCCTCTTACCGGCACATCAGCGACCTGAGCAATTGGAACAACAGCCGCTTCATGCACACCACGGGCCAGTCAGGCAACGTGTTTAGCAGCCACTACGACGACTTGATCGCCCGCTGGCAAAAAGTGGAATATCTGCCTATGCGCTTCGACCGCGACCAGGTCAAGGCGGTGAGTACGCTGCGGCTGCAGCCGTAGAACGCTCCGGGTGCAAAGGGTAAAATACTAAGCGCAGAGGGCGGCCCAGCTCTCTGCGCTTGGTATTGATGCTGCCACCCGAGGCGGCGGTTAACGGATCTCCCATTGCTGGGATGGGCCATCCAGGACAAGCACCAAACGATTGAGGATGTTGCGGCCGATGACGCCATAGGCGGCCGTCGTGACCAGGTAGCTGCCGGTAAACTTCAGTCCCTGCCATATCATCTGCAAATAAACGGAAGCCAACAGAGAAGACGTTTTGCCTTCCAAGTATTCGATCTCATAGGCTGTCTCTTGTTTTTCAGCCTCTACGGCCCGACGCACGCTCTCCGGCACAAATGAGACGTCGGCGCCCGTGTCGAGCAGCATGGGGACGTTGTCTACTTGCCGCTCATTACCCAAGTTGACGAATGACGCGACACCGACGGGCGCGGGCGGATCAAAACTACCTGTATGATAAGCTGGCATGTCAGCGCTCCCGCACCACGGTCATGACAAAGTCCGCGGCTTGGCGGCGATAGCGCAGGCGCGGACTGACGACAAGGCTGGTCTGTGGGAGATCAACCAATACGTCGGTCTCTGCTGGCGCCTCTTGCGTGCTGAGCAGCGATTCGAGCCGCCGCAACGTCTCTTCGATTCGTTGCAGCCGCCGGTTGAGTTCTTGCACTTGGACAACCAGATCGGCCTCGGTTTCACTCATCGTCTATGCTCCTTTCAACGCTTCGGATGGTATCATAATCCGTGGTTGCTGGCAAGACCGCTCCAGGGCGCCACGAATCTGGATGAGGATGCTCGTCAGCGGACCGGACTTGCTGGAAACGGTGAGGCTTGTTACAATAACGCCGCTCAAAGCCGCGTGGGCACCAAACACCCCGCTTTCTGTCGTTCGTCGGAGGAGTCCTGTTGGGGTACGGGAAGATCCTGCTCATACTCTCCCTGCTGGTTAGCAGCGCCAGACCCGAGCTGGCGCCGTCGCCCGTTGGGCAGCAAGGCCCTACGACACTCGTGGCCGCGCACGCGCAAAAGCACTCACCCCCGCCGCCCAACATCATTTTCTTCCTGGCCGATGACCTGGATCTGAATCTGGATACGGTGACCACGATGCCCAACCTGCAGGCGCTGCTGGCAGGTCAAGGCATGACGTTTACCCGCTTCTTCGTCAACGCCTCCATCTGCTGCCCCTCGCGCGCCTCCCTGCTGCGCGGTGAGTATGTGCACAACCACGGCGTCTACAACAACGGGCCGCCGCCTGGCGGCGGTTTCGAGGCTTTCCGTGATTTGGGCCTGGAAAACGACACCATCGCCACGCGCCTGCAAGGCGCGGGCTATCGCACGGCCCTGTTTGGCAAGTATCTCAATCGCTACCCGTATGGCAGCGCGCCCAACTACATTCCGCCGGGATGGAACGAATGGTACAGCCCGTCACCTACCGCGCCCGGCTACAATCAGTTCAACTACACGTTGAACGAAAACGGCACGTTGGCGGCCTATGGCAGCGCCCCGCAGGACTATCTACAAGACGTGCTGACCACGAAAGCGCTGAGCTTTATCACGCGCACGATCGCCATCACCGAGCCTTTCTTTGTCTATTTTGGGTCCTTCTCTCCCCACACGCCCTCCACGCCCGCGCCTCGTCATAGCGGACTCTTCACCGACACGTTGGCGCCGCGGACGCCGTCGTTCAACGAGGCAGACGTGAGCGACAAGCCGCAGGCGATTCAGAACCTGCCTTTGCTGACGCCGGCCGAAGTGCAGCAGATTGACAATCAGTACCGCTTATGGCTGCAGTCTATGCAAGCCGTGGATGAAACGATCGCCAGTTTGGTGCAAACCCTGGAAGCCAGCGGGCAGTTGACCAACACCTACTTCTTCTTCACCAGCGACAACGGCTATCACATGGGGCAGCACCGCCTGCTGCCCGGCAAGTACCTGGGCTATGAAGAGGATATCCGTGCGCCTCTGATCGTGCGCGGCCCGCAGGTCCCAATCAGTCAAACCATCCCTTCCCTGGCCGGAATCGTGGACCTGGCGCCGACCCTGGCCGATATCGCCGGCCTCACATTACCACCCTACATGGACGGCCGCTCCTTGCTGCCCTGGCTCAACGGCAGTTCACCCACAGCCTGGCGGCAGGCTTTCCTGTTCGAGCAGTACGTGGGCGATCACCTTTTGCTGCGCGATCCCCTGGGTGAGCCGCCCGATCCCTTCGACTCACCGCGCTTTGTGAGCGTTCCACTGTTCTACACTGGGCTGCGCACGGCCGACCTGAAGTACATCGAGTATGATACCGGCGAACGCGAGCTGTACAACCTGGCGACCGATCCTTACGAGTTGGAGAATCTCGCCGCCAGCGCCGACCCGACCACCCTGGCCCAGCTATCCACCTGGTTGTCTCTGCTGAAAGGATGCGCCGCGGATACCTGTCGCAGCCTGGAGATGCAGCCGCCGCCTCCACCGCCCACGTGCGCCGAGCTGGACTTCGACCACAGCGGCAGCGTGACGGTGCTTGATGTCGCGCAGGTGGCGGCGCATTGGGGTGAAACCAGCCAGACGCCCGGCTGGGATCCACGCTTCGATCTGGATGCCAACCTGGTGATAGATGCGGCCGATCTCACCGTCATCGCGGCGCGCTGGGGAGAAATCTGCCCGTAGCCTGGCAGAAGACCTGCCAGGATTTGCTACATGCTGGCTCTCGTTGATGACAACGTCCCGCAGAAGCGAGAACATTGCACACTTTTGGCCAATACGCTACAATGGAAGCCGCCAAGGCAGGATGCAAACCAGGAGGATGAGCCGTGAAGTTCTACGACTTTGAGGTGGTGATCGAGAAAGAGCCAGAAGACGAAGGGTATTTCGCCTATAGCCCTGGCCTGCCAGGGTGTTTCAGCAATGGCATGACTATCGAAGAGACCAGGCGCAACAGCCGTGCCGCCATTCAACAACACATTGCGGCCTTATTGGCCCATGATCAGATCTCATCTTCTTTTGCTCCACTTAACGCCGCGCGCCGGGGCTGCTGACGCCTGTCACGCTTCCGTCCGGCCGCGCCAACGGCGTCAGGCGCACGGCGCACACTTTGTAGTCAGGAATTTTCGCCAACGGATCGAGGTCGTGCAGGGTCAGCTCATTGGCGGCCGCTTCGGCAAAATGGAAGGGCAAGAAGACCGTTCCTTGCGGCGAACGCCCCGTCACCAGCACCTTGCACTCGATGCGCCCGCGCCGCGACTTGAGTTCCACCCACGCGCCTGAACTGACCGCCAGCGCCAGCGCATCCTCCGGATGCACCTCCACCACCGCCTCCGGGTAAATGTCATCCAGCTTCGAGCGCCGCGTCATCGTGCCGCCATGCCAATGGAAGAGCACGCGCCCCGTAGATAAAATCAACGGATAGTCGGCGTCTGGCAGCTCGTGCGGCTGCAGGAAGTCGAGGCTGTGGAACTTGCCGCGGCCGCGTGGAAAGCTCTCCGCAAAGAGGTACGGCGTGCCGGGATGATCTGGCGTCGGGCAAGGCCAATGCACGCCGCCCTCCGCCTCCAAGCGCGCGTAGCTGATGCCCTGGAACGGCGGGGTCAAGCGCGCCATCTCCTGCCAAATCTCGCCTGGGTGGCCGTAGGCATAATCAGCCAGCGCGCCCAGGGCCAGGTCGGCCACCGCGGCTGGCGCCGCCGCGGGCAAATCCCCCATGGGTGCGCCCGGCGCCGCGCCCAACGCATGCAGCTCGTGCAGCACGCGGCCAGCCAGATCGCACATAATCTCCCAATCCGCGCGCGCCGCGCCGATCGGCGCGATGGCGGCGCGCACCATCTGCACCCGGCGATCCGAATTGGTGAAGGTGCCATCCTTTTCGGCAAAACTGGTGGCCGGCAGGATGATGTCGGCGTACGCGCAAGTTTCGTTGAAAAAGATGTCCTGGCACACGATCAGATCCAGATTTTCCAGACAGTGCCGCGCATGCGCCAGGTTGGGTTCGCTCATCAGTGGATTCTCGCCCATGACGTAGAAGGCGCGCAGCGCGCCGCTGCCCGCGCCGTCCACCATCTCCGGCGTGGAGAGTCCAGGCTGTGGGTTGAGCGGCGCGCCCCAGGCCCAGGCAAATTTGGCGCGAATCTCGGGGTCGTCCACACGCTGGTAGCCGGGAAAAACATTGAACAACCCGCCGGCGTCCGAGCAACCCTGCACGTTGTTTTGCCCGCGCAGCGGATTGAGCCCGGTGCCCTCTGCGCCCAAATGACCGCACATCAGCGCCAGGTTGGCCAGCGCGAGCGCGTTGTCGGTGCCATGCGTGCTTTGACTGATGCCCATGCCCCAGTAGATCGCGGCGCGCCTGGCCGTGGCGTAGAGCCGCGCGGCCTTGACGATGTCCGCGGCCGGCACGCCAGTCATCTCTTCGGCATAGGCCGGCGTCCAACGCTCCAGGCTCTCGATGTAATCGGCAAAGCCTTCGGTGCGCGTGCGGATGAACTCGCTGTTGTACCAGGCTTCGCGCACGATGACGTGCGCCAGCGCCTGCCACAGGATCACATCGGTGCCCGGCTTCTGGCGCAGCCACACTTCGGCAAAGTCGGCCAGCTCGATGTGCCGCGGATCGGCCACGATCAGATGCGCGCCGTGCTTGCGCACCGCCTGCTTGAGGAACGTGGCGATCACCGGATGGGTTTCGGTGGTGTTCGAGCCGGTGACGATGAAGCACTCCAGCGTGGGCATTTCGGCAATCGCGTTCGACATGGCCGACGAGCCGATCGCCATCTGCAGGCCGGTCACCGAACCGGCGTGACAGAGGCGCGCGCAGTGATCCACGTTGTTGGTGCCCAGCACCTGGCGCATGAACTTCTGAAAGACGTAGTTGTCTTCATTGGTGGCTTTGGCCGAACAGAGCGCGGCAATCGCGTCGCCGCCATGCTGCGCCTTGATTGCGGCCAGCCGCTGCGCGACCAGGTCGAGCGCGGCATCCCAGCTCAGCGGGCAGAAGCCAGCCAGCTCTAGCGGCCCTCGCCGGGCGCGGCCGGCCTGGATATCCGCGTAGTCGTGACGGATCAGCGGGGTAGTCAGGCGGCTGGGATGGTAGACAAAGTCCATGCCAAACCGTCCCTTGACGCACAGCCGGCCATAGTTTGGCGCGGCGTCTTGCGGCGCGCTGACGCGAAAAATCTGCTGCGCCGCGTTGACGTGCAGATTGACCTGGCAGCCCACGCCGCAGTACGGGCAGGTAGAACGGGTGACATGGTCGGCTATCATTGGGTCTCCTCCTGACTCTACTGCTGGTAGGAAATTGAACCGCCAAGCCGCGAAGCACGCCAAGGATCTCGCATCGTCGCGCGCGGCGGTGAACCTAGGCTTCTGGTTTGTCCCTTCGCCTGGGCTTAGGCTTGCGGCTTTGCCATCCCATCCCCTGGTCGAGCAGCCATTCCTGCTTGCCTTTGAGCGCGCCGGTGGGGCACACCTCGACGCAGTTGCCGCAGAAGACGCAGGTCGTGTCGGGCATCGGCGCGTCGAAAAAGGTGGCAATGGACGTGTGAAAGCCGCGCTCGCCCAGGGTCAGGGCAAACGTGTTTTGCACATCGTCGGCGCAGACCTGCACGCAGCGCCAGCACAGGATGCACTTACTGTAGTCACGCACGTAAAAGGGATTATCGTCTTTGACGGCCGCGTTGCGACGCTCGCCGCCTGCGAAACGCGCCGGGTCCACGCCATAACGCGCGCTGTAGGTTTGAATCTGCGGCGCTTCGGAGCAGTCCACGGTTGAATGAAGCAGTTCCAGGATCACCTTGCGCGCGCGCTGCACGCGCGGGGTGTCGGTGTGCACCTCCAGCCCTTCCACGCAGGGCGCGACGCAGGCCGGGATCAGAGTGCGGCCGCGGCTCGGCTCCACGACGCACATGCGGCAGACTGCGTTGGGCGTCAGGTTGGGATGATAGCACAGCGTGGGGATGTCCACGCCAATCTCGGTCGCGGCGGCCAACACCGTGGCGCCGGTAGGTACGGTCAAGGCGTGGCCGTCAATCACGACGCCTACCGATGATGGCGTGGGTGAATGGCTCATCGTCGAATCCCTTTCTCTCCTCAACTGCATCATACACAAGTTCGGGAGGCTGGAGCTACTCGCCTTCGCCGACCGGTTCCCAGGATGATGTGTAGACCAGGCGCGCCACGCTGTCCCAGTAGATCGGCTTTTCGTGCCGCAGCAGGTCCACGATGAAATTGGCGGAAGCCAGCGGCAGATTGCTGATCGTGGTGAACGAGCCGGTGTCAAGCAGCAGCCGAATCTCAGCCTTGTCGCTGCCCGCCTGGTGCCAAATGCTGTAGTTCTGAACTTGATTGAGAGCCATGATTTCCTCCGTCGAAGCCCAGCCGCTCTGCGGCGGTGTAGACGCGCAGGCTGCCAGTGCGTAAGTAGCCCACCAGGGTGATGTTCCACGCGCGCGCCAACTCGATGGACAGGGCCGTCGGCGACGTGCGGCTGGCCACGAGGGGAATGCGCATCTTGGCCGCCTTATTGAGCATCTCCGAGCTGATACGGCCCGTGGAGAGCAGAATCAAATCTTCCGTGGGCTGGCCGCGGCGCAGGCACTGCCCCCACAGACGATCTATCGTGTTATGACGCCCCACATCCTGCGCCACCATCAGCACCTGGTCGCCATCGCTCAGGCCGCTGGTATGAATCCCGCGCGCGGTGCGATAGAGCACGGCCGCGTCTTGCACATCGCTCATCAGGCGCATGAGCTGCTCAGGCGCCAGCCGTCGGCCGGATGTCAACGGCGTCTGCTGCCCCGCCAGGTCATCGAAGGTGACGCCGCCGCCGCAGCCGGAGGTGATGATGACGCGGCGGGGCGGCTCAAAATTGGCATCGCGCAGCCACACATCCACACACGTACCGCTGGGGCAGACCGTGATCAGCCGCACGTCGGCCAGGGATTGGATGACGCCCTCGGCGCGCAGAAAGCCTAGGGCCAGGGTGTCCTGCTGGAACGGCGAGCACATCAGCGTCGCCAGTTCCAGGCCGTTGACGTGCAGGCGCAGGAATTCCTCGCCCGGCGCCGCGCCATCCACCGCACGCCAGCCTTCCCGCTCATACGCGGCGTAGCTGCAATTGACCAGTCCATCCATCGGTTTGTTTGATTTCTGTTTGTCTGAATTCAACCGCCGAACAGTTCCACGGCGCTCAAGATCGCGCCAGATGCGGCCTGCCCCAGGCCGCACAGCGACGCATCGCGCATTGCGCCCGCCAGGTCGTCCAGGTCGAGCCGATCCTGGGGCCGCGCCTGCCCGGCGCGCCAGCGTTGCACGATCTCAACCTGGCGCTGCGTTCCCATCTGGCACGGGTAGCATTTGCCGCACGACTCATGGGCGAAGAAGCGGGCCACGCGGCTCACCACCTCCCAGGGCGCGACCGCATCATCCAGCACCATCACGGCGCCGGAGCCGAGTGTGGCGCCGATCTCCCGCAGCGACTGCCAGTCCAGCGCT
>JBGAVB010000240.1:0-4693 GCA_044228345.1 Anaerolineae bacterium
CTTCAATCCTCTCAGCGATTACCAGCTTGATGTATCTCGTTTCACGGACCTCATCAAAGCCCGCCGGGAGCACCAGCACCCCGACGACCAGATTTGCCAGGTCTGCGCGCAAAGACTGCAGCAGGCGGCGGCCCTGTACCGCGGCGATTTGTTGGCCGGCTTCTCCCTGCGCGACAGCGTGCCCTTCGAGGAATGGCTGCTGATCGAGCAGGAGTTGCGCCACAGGCAGGTCGTGGAGGCGATGGCCGAGTTAGTGGTTTACTTTGAGCAGCGCCGCGCGCATGACCAGGTGCAACAGTACGCCCGGCGCCTGGCGGCTCTAGAACCGTGGCACGGCCCAGCGCAATTGCAGTTGATGCGCGCGTTGGCCATGGATGGGCAGGCTGGCGCCGCGCTCGATCAGTACGAGTCCTATCGGCGCACCCTGGCCGCTGAATTCGGTATTGAGCCTTCGACCGAAGCGGCCGCGCTGTACCAGCAAATCAAAACAGGGGAAATCCAACCGGTCGGAGACGCCAGGGTCGGCACGCACATGGCGAGCGGCGGTGCACAGGCAAGGAGCGATGAGCGCCGCCAGGTCACGGCGCTCATCCGCGGGCCGAAAGCCCCCGTTGCTCAGGACGATCCCGAAGCGCTCTACGAGGAAATAGTGCGCTGCCGGCAGCACTGCGAGGGCATCTTCGCCCGCTACGGCGGCCAACGCGGCTACTGTCAGGGCGATGAATGTCTGATCTACTTCGGCTACCAGGAAGATGCAGCCCGCCGCGCGGTGCACGCAGGACTGGCCCTGATCGCTGCACGGCAGGCGGACAGGCCGATCGCGATTGGTGTTCATACCGACTCGATGGTCGTGCACCATGAGGGCGCAGGCGCGCCAGAGTTCATCGGCGCGGCGCCTGGCGTGGCGCGTGAGTGCCAAAGAGAAGCAGGACCAGGCGAGCTGATACTCTCATCGGCGACGGAACGCCTGGTTCATGGCTGGTTCGACTGCGAGAATCTGGGGCGTCGGGCGTTGCGCGGCTTGAGGGAACCGGTGGAACTGCACCGCGTGAAGACAGCCCCCAGCGCCCAAAGCCGCTTGGACTGGTTCGCCCACGCGCCGCGGCTGTCCCCCTTTGTTGGCCGCGCGAGTGAGATGACGCAGTTGGGCGCGTGCCTGGTTGCGGCGCAGCAAGGACACGGCCGGGTGATTACGCTGAGCGGCGAACCAGGCATCGGCAAATCGCGCCTGCTGTGGCAGTGGAAACAGTCTCTCCCCGCGTCAGTGAGCTGGCTAGACGCCCAATGCTCGCCCTACTACCAGAATACGGCCTTGCATCCCATCGTCCGCTTGCTGGCGCAGCTATGCGGTTTCGCGCCCGATGACGCTCCACCCATCATGCGCGACAAAATGGTCGCCACCCTGGCACGGTTTGACCTGGCTCAACCAGCGACGGTCTGGCTCTATTCGCTCCTACTGGGGTTGCCCACCGAAGCGCCGCCCCCGCCAACAATCGCCGCCGAGCAGCGTGAACACATGCGCGAGGTTTTCGTAGCGCTGCTGCAGCGGCAGGCAGCGGCGCAGCCCGTAGTGCTGGTCATCGAAGACCTGCACTGGAGCGATCCTACCACCATTGAATGGCTCGACCGGTCATTCGACGCAATGGCGGCGGCCCCATGTCTGGCGGCGCTGACCTTTCGCTCCACATTCACCCCCACGTGGCTGGGCCGTGCGGCCATCCTTCCCATCACGCTCAAGCCCTTGAGCCAGGAGCAGGCCCAGCACCTGGTTTCGCACCTGACGGGCCACAGCAGCTTGAACGCTGAGGTGCGACAGCGCATCGCGGCGCAGACCGATGGGGTGCCGCTGTTTGTGGAAGAAGTGACCAAGACCCTGCTGGAGGCCAACGCGAAGGCAAGCGAGGTTGCGGAGAGCTCCAGAGCAGCCCTGGCGATTCCGGCTACCCTACGCGACTCGTTGCTCGCGCGGCTCGACTCGTTGGGTGCGGCGAAGCAAATCGCCCAATGGGCCGCGGTGCTGGGCCACGAGTTCTCCTATGCTGTCTTACACGCCGCGACGCCGATTCCCGAAGCCCAATTGCGGAACGACCTGGCGCAGCTCGTCGCCGCGGAACTAATCAGCCCACAGGGCGAGACGCAGCAGGGGACGTATGCGTTCAGACACGCGCTGATTCAGGAAGCCGTCTACGCGTCGCTGCTGACGCGCACGCGCCAGGACTATCACCGGCGGATTGCGGAAACCCTGGCTGCCCACTTTCTCCCTCTCGTCGAAACGCAGCCCGAAGTCCTGGCGCAGCACTACAGCCAGGCGGGATTGGACACCGAAGCGGTTGAGTACTGGCTGCGGGCGGGCGAGCGAGCCACTGCGCAAGGCGCCACGCGGGAAGCCAGAATTTTCTTTGACCGCGCCTTGGCGCAGATTGGGCCTCGGGATGACGAGCAGCGCTGGCGGGCGCTTGGGGGGCGTGAAACAGCCCTCTTCTTCCGCGGAGAGCGAGAGGCGCAAAGAGCGGACATCGCCGCGATGTTGGAGCTGGCCGAAACCAGAGATGATGACAGGCGGCGGGCGCAAGCCCACACGCGCCTTGCGCGCTACGCTGGTTCACTGGCCGACTACCGCCAGCAACTGGTGGCCGCGCAGGCCGCGATCGCGGCCGCCGGCCGCGCCAACGCCTCCGCTTTGGAGGCGGAAGCGCTGACTTTCAAGGTGACGGCTTTGATGCGACTGGGAGAACGCGGGACGCTCGAACAAACGGTGGAGCAGACGCTGGCGCAGGCGCAAAAGACTGAAGATGACACGATTCAGGCCTACGCGATGGCAGCGGCAGCGCTCTACTACTTCGAAGAAGGCGACCTTGTGCGCGCCGTGCAGTTGTTGTCCCAGAGCTTGGAAGCCGCCAGGCGCGCCCAGGTCCGCCACCTGGATTTGGAGAGTCAGTATCACGGACATCTTGGCTTCACTTACGCGCAATTGGGTTTGTACACCCAGGCGCGTGATGTGCTGGAAGCGGGACTCAAGCTGGCCGATTTGATGGGCATTGGCAGATACCAGGCCTATCAGATGCTCCACTTAGGCTTCGTACACTGGCGGATTGGCGATTACGGCACAGCAGTCCGGATGGAGGAACAGGCACTACAGGAGTACCTGACAACCGGCGACGCTTTTGGTCAAGCCGCGTGTCAGGCTCACCTGGGCTTCATTCTGAAAGACGCGGGGCATTGGGATGCGGCGGAAGCCTATTTGATGGAAGCGAGCGCCGGCTTTGCGCGCATCGGCGTAGACGCTGATAGGATCGAAACGCAGGCTGTGGCCGCGCGCTGTGCACTGGCAAGGCGGCGGCAGGATGAGGCGCGCCAGTTGGCGATCGAGGTGTGGCATTACCTTGTTGAACATGGCAATGCCGGGCTGGACTCGCTGGCCCGCGTCTACCTGTGTCTCGCCGACGTGTTCGCAGCCGTCGAAATGCCTGACGCAGCCGTCTCGCCTGGCACGATCCTGGACGCAGGCTACCGAGCACTGATCGCGATGGCAGGCAAGATCAGCAGGCTCGAATGGCGCCAGTCGTTCCTTGAAAATGTGGCCGAGAACCGGATCTTGATTGAGCGCTGGAAGATGTGGCACGCGGCGACGTCTTCTTGACCAAAACGCTGGCTAGAGAGAGGCAGCAAGGCTGCATCCACCCACATTCAGCGTTCAGATTCTTTGCCCTTTGCACGTTGCACTTCGCGCCATGCACTCTGCGCTTCTCTGTTCAGCATTCACCGTTCCTCCTTCACAATTCGCCCATGCCTGGCGGGTGCAGGTTGCGCACGGCCGGTTTGACCGTGGGGACCGGGAAGCGCTTGCTGCGCACGAAGCGCAGGTTACTGTCGCGCACTTCGTAAAAAAGCAGCGGATGCCCATAAGCGTACGGGTTCTCTTGCAGCGCCTGTTCGAAATCCAACCAGGCGTCGGCAAAAACCAGGCTGTTGCTGATCATGCGCCAGCGGCCGGCCCGGCGAAAGAGGCAAATCACGTGCGGCGCCATCAGCAGCCCCTGCCGCCCCCAAGAAAAGGGGTCGGTGATGATGGTGACAACGAACACCTCGTTGACTGCGTCGGCAAACGGCTTGACCTGGTTGGCGGCCAGGTAGGCCAGGCCATCGCAGTCGTCGCGAAATGCGCCCCCGTGCGCCCATTGCCACTCAGCATTGGCCAGGTTGGGAAAGATATCGAACGCGCCGTTGAACGGGTCGGCTTTCCATTCGGTGTGCTGCTCCCACCACTGGGCAAACTCCTGCAGATCGCCAAAGCCGTGCAGCGTTGGCGGCAGCCCCGGTCGCGTCAGATTGGACAGCTTCGACAGCGGCACCTTACCGACGCGAAACCACCAGCCCAAAACCAGGGCATAGAGGGTCAACCACAACCGTTGCCACCTTGAATACACGAAACCCCCGTCAGTACAAAGTGCAGAGTCCAAAATGCTGAACGCTGAGTTACCCCGCCAAGAGGCCGCGCGCCTTCATGCGCTGCCTGAAATCCGCGATCTTGCGCGCCAGGCCTTCGCGCACTTCGATACGCGGCTCCCACCCCAGCACACGCCGCGCCTTCGAAATATCTGGCTTGCGCTGCTTGGGGTCATCCACGGGCTGGGGCTTGTAGATGATGCCGGCGCGGTTGCCGGTCAGTTCGTTGACGATGCCGGCGAATTCG
>JBGAVB010000241.1:0-4691 GCA_044228345.1 Anaerolineae bacterium
ATGATCCCTGCAACGCCCCAAGCAAACAGGTGCAGCGAAGCGATGCCCAGGCTGACGGTTGGCTGGCCGCTGCGATTCTTGATGAACAGGGCGTTCAATAGCACGCTGAAGGCGTTGGTGTCACGTCCCTGGTTAGCCATGTAATTCCAGATCAGCGTGACCAGGACGATGGCGCCCATGAAGGCGTAGGGCAGCAGGTGGTCAACCCAGGTCGCGCCGACGACGGCGCGTGTCGAAGTTGGGCGGAGCGCGACCTGATCGCGCGCCGGCGGCGCGCCGCTGCGCCGCTTGCGCCCCGCCGTCGTTGGTGCGGTGGGCGCGGAAGGCGCGGAGGCCGCGGCCTCAACCGGCTCCTCGTCCGAAAGATCCAGCCACCCCAGGCCGGTGACAAGAAGGACAGCGGTGAGAGTCCAGAAATAGGTGCGCGTGGCGGCAATGGCGATGCCAAAGTGAATTTCGACGAAATGGGCCGCAATGGCCGACAGAATTGACAGCAGCAGAAGGGCGCGGCTGCCTCCCATCTGCAGGGTAAACGTGCTGCGAAACGCGCTGATCGTCAGGTAAACGACGAAGCCGAGAATGAGGCCGGCCGGAATGGCAACGCCCAGGTAGCGCAGGTCGCCCAGGGCCAGCCAGGGCACGAGCACGCCGCCCAAACCGCCGAGCAGGGTCAAGGTGAGAAAAAGGATCGCGTCCTGGCGATTGCGCACCCAGCCCAACCAGCGCAGCGTCCAGAAGAAAACAGAGCCGAAGAGAATGACATAGGCCAGGAAGCCCCACGCGCCGGTGATGATGAGCGCGTCGAAGGTTTCGTTGTGCGAACGGTCGGGCGAGGCATTGCGCGCCTCGTAATGCGCCAGGTCAGGCGGGTAGAAGGGGTTGTAGGCCACCCACATCGCTTCGGGGCCATAGCCAAAGAGCGGACGCAGGGCGTTGAGCGGATCAGGCGTGCCGTCGGGATAGGTCACAGGCGCGTGCGGAAGAATCATCTGGCTGGCGCCTTCCCAGATCAGCACGCGCACCTTGCCGGTGCCTTCGTCGGTTTCGAAGATCTGGCCTAAGCGGCCCACGTAGGGGACGCTGCGCAGGCCCGCCAGCGGCGAGTTAGGTAAGTTGAAGGTGACCAGGAACGCCACGCCCGCGACGGCCAGGCCGATCCAGCCCAGCCAGGCCCAACGGAAAAACCCGGCCGCGCGGCGCCCTTCGCCGCTGCGGCCGCGCAGCGCGATCAGACCCAAGAGCACGAAGATGTAAAGCCCGGCAAACCAACCCAGCCAGGGGCCGCGACTCTGGGAGAAGATAATGGCGACGCTCTGCACAACCAGCACGAAGACATAGGCGCCGACCAGGACCGCATCGGCAATTTCCCCGCCGCGTTCGGCCAGCAGGCGTCCGGCCGAGCGCAGAAAGCGCTCCAGGGTGATGAAAAAGGGAATGATGAGGTATGCAGAGATGAAAATCGCATTGCCCATGTTGCCGGCCACGCGCTGCTTGACATCGCCGCCCCAGGGCAAGGGATCAAGGTCGTAGTGCTGAAAAAGACCATAGAGCGCCACGGGCAGCGAAGAGATGACCATTGCGTGCAGCAGGCGGTTAAGCTGCACGCGCGAGCGCAGGTGGGTCAACGTCAGAAAGAAGATCGTGATGTATGAAAAGGTCGAATAGGTGCCCTGCATGCGCTGATAGCTGCCCCAGAAGCTGATGCGCGGCGCGACCGAAAGCGCGGTGCTGATCAGGTAGGCGCTGACGAGCAGCAAAGCGGGAATGATGAGCGGCGTTTCTCGGATTTGGCGCCACAGACTGCCGCGCGGGGTCTGGGTGGCCGACGCGGGCAGGGGGGCGGCCGCGCCGCCGCCGTCAATCAGCTTGACCAGCCAGGCGCCAATCATGACAAGAACGATAGAGCGCAGCACGCTTATCTTGTCAGGCTCGAAGACGCGACTGGAGTAGACATTGAAAAAAACCGGAACCATGATGAGGGCGGCGAGCCAGCCGGCCTCGATGATCGCTTCGCACAAGCGGCTGATTTTCGACGGCATTAAGACTTCCTATGGTGCGGCATTGAGTTGGGCGCGCGGCAAACGCAAGACAAACTGACCTGGCGCCCTGACAGCCCTGACCAGGGGCGTATCTTACCCGACATAGTCCAAAAGATCAAGTAGCCAGCATTTCCTGATAAAGGGTCTCGATGCGGGCGACCATGATGGGTAGGCTGAACTCGGCCGCGGCGCGCTGGCGGGCGGCCGCGGCCATTGCCTGCAGCCGGGTCGGGTCGGAGAGCAGTTCTTGCAGGGCATCGGCCAGGGCCTGGCTGTCGCTGGCCGCAACGACGCGGCCGGTCAGGCCATCCTGGTTGACGTAGGAGGTGCCGGTGCCGACTTCGGTGCTCAGGATGGGGGTGCCGCTGGCGAGCGCTTCGAGCTGGACGACGCCGAAGGCTTCACTGCGCGCGCAGGCCGGCAGCACAAAGAGATCGGCTGCCGCGTAATACGCGGGCAGGTCCGCGTCGCTGATGTCGCCCAGGAAGTGGACGCGGTCAGCCAGACGCAGGCCGAGGGTCTGAGCCTGCCACGGCGCGGCCATGGGGCCGGTGCCGACAATTAGCAGCCGCGCCGCGGGCACGCGGGGCAGGGCATCGAGCAAGAATTGCACGCCCTTGTAATAGCGCAGGCGGCCCACGAAGAGCAGCAGCGGGCCAGGAAAGCGCGCCTTGAGCGCGGCCACCTGCTGTGGGTCAGGCTGCTGAAAGCGCGCCAGGTCGAGGCCCAGCGGAATCACGCGCACGCGGTCTTGCAGCGGCCGCAGGTAGGGCGAGCTTTGCACGTACTGCGGACTGGTGGCAATCAAGCAGTCGGCGCGGCGCAAGATGCGGCGCAGGAGCGGATCGTAGAGGCGCAGAATGCCGGCCTGGCGCACGACATCGCTGTGATAGGTGATGACCGTGCGGCGGCCGCGCCCAAGCAGGTAATTGCTCACCTCGCCCAGGGGATAGGGGAAATGCAGATGGGCGATGTCGGGCCGTTCGCGACGCAGCAGCCAGGGAAAGGCCAGGCTGAGCGGTGTAGACGCGACGGACGCCAGCCGGCCGGCGCGGATCACACGCACGCCGTTTTCCCAGCGCACGCTGGTGCGGCGGTCGAGGCTGGTGACGAGCACGCTGACCTGGTGCCCGGCCGCGGCCTGCGCCTCCGCCAGCCACTTGATGTGGTTCTCCATCCCGCCCAGGACGGGATAGTAATCTTTGTAGAGGTGAAGGATGTTCAGCTGGATCACAACCGACCGCCCAACTCCAGGAGCGCATCGCGTAAGACGCAGAAGCTATGCGACACATTGCGCATTGGATCCATTTGAGGGCCGATGCTGCGCGCTACTTCCAGCTTGCGAAGCCCTGTCCTGAAGTAGCCAGCTCGCTGAAGGATTCTCTCGAACGCTTCCCAGGTTCCGCCAACAATGCTGTCTGGATTGCGAAAGCTACGCTGCTGCGGGATAGCGGCCGCGACGCGCGGAAAAGTAGCACGTACTGCCTCCCAGTCCCCAAAGTACCATGCCTCCAATTCCTCAATAGCAATGCGATTGATCACGGAGAAGCGATCTCCGCTCGCGTGACTCCGGGTTAGCAGACCTGCGGCCTGGGCATATGCCTCGAGCCTAGCTTTCAGCACCAAACAATCATCATCATCTCGATCTACGATGACTACGATCCGATGATCCTCCGGCAACCAATGTGCATAACCCCTGAGCCGGTCAGGCAAGCGTTCGAGCAATTCGTCCTTACCTTGGAAAGGGTAAATCGAAAAAGGCAAGTCTGGTATGAGGCGCGGCAATAGCGCGCGCAACAGCGCCTCCATGGATGGCTCTTCGACGATGATGTCTAAGTATGCTGCGCTCATCGTCGCGCACTCATGACCCCTGGCGCACCAGCATTGGTGAGCGGGTCTCCCAATCCAAAGCGTCCCTCCAGCCATAGATGACCGAGAGAAGCCCCTGCCTTCATGAAATCCAGTATCCTGGGAATGTCAGCCGCGCGCACGACTTGGGTATAGCCGTGTTCATCACGATAAAGCACGCGCACTTCCTCGGGGCGTATGCTGTTGAGGAAGAAGGGTGAGTGTGTCGTCACAAGAAGTTGAGTGCGCTCACTGGCGGCACGACATTCCTCGGCCAATTCCGGCAAAAGGCGCGGGTGCAGGTAGTTCTCCGGTTCCTCAATGCCAATGAACTGTGGCGGTTCGGGGTCATATAGCACTACCAGGTACGACAGCATCTTGAGGGTGCCATCCGAGGTGAAACGCGAGAGCACCGGTTGCTCAAAGGGAGCATCTTTGATCTGCAACAGTAACCTGCCGTCCGGCATCGGCTCAGCGTCGACACGCTCCAGGCGTGGCACGCGTTGGCGTAACTGTGCAAAGATTCGTTCTAGGCGATTGGGGTGCTGTTCCTTCAAATACTGGATGACGTTGGCGAGGTTATCTCCGGTGCGTGAAAGCCGCTCCTGCGGGCCGGCCTCCGGCTGACCACGCGTCTCTTCGATTGAGAGATAGGACACATACCAATCGGTGATGAATTCGCGCAGTGCTGCCACCCGCGGGTGCTCGGCGAACTGACCTAGCGTGTTGACGGCGATCAGATCCGGCGAGCGCAAGGGGATTTCAACACGCCGGTCCTCGATATCCGGCATCTCGCCACTGACC
>JBGAVB010000242.1:0-4691 GCA_044228345.1 Anaerolineae bacterium
GAACAGCCAGCGCGTTGACCGGACTTTGGGGTATTCCTGGGGCCACGGTCTCGGTCGTGACGACGGATGACCTCTTGACCCGTTTGTGGAAAGAGAAAAAAGCCATCGCCATCGCGCCGTTCGATGGGTTGATGCCGCAGATGGCCGCGCTGCCGGTGGACGGATTGAACGTGCTGGACCGCGCCATGCCCCTGGCGCAGTATCCATTGGTCGTACGCACCTGGGTCAACGGCGATGCTGAGCTGGGCAAGGCGCTGGCGCAGGCGGTGCAGCCCCAGGCGCCGTTGACGAACCGCCACGCCGACCATATCACCAGCCTCATCATGACCGGGGTGACCGCCATGGCCCGCAACACGGCCTACGCGATCGAGCAGCGCGGAGACCCGGCCTTCCCCGCGCGCAAGATCGCCGAGGTGCTGGCCGCGGCCGACATCACACATATCAGCAACGAAATCCCGTTTTACACTGGCTGCGAGGCGCGGCCCATCAAAGATCTGCTGGTGCTGTGCAGCAAACCCGCCTACATGGCGGCGATCAAACTGGTGGGTACTGACATCATAGGCCTGACCGGCAATCACATGCTGGATTACGGCATCAAGCCGTTTCTGTACACGCTTGACCTGTATGACAAAGAAGGCTTGCCCTACTACGGCGGCGGCCGCAATGACATCGAAGCCAGCCGTCCGCTGACGATCACCGATCTTCCTGGGCGCCAACAGCTTTGGGCCAGAGTGGAACTGGGCTGACAGCAAGTCGCCGGGCGCGCGCGTCTACGATCCGGCGACGATGAAGCAGTCCATCACGGACATTCGCCCCTGGGCCGATGTCATCCTGGTGGAGTATCAGGCGGAAGAGACGTACGAGTACGAGCCGAGTTACAACAATCAAATCCAGTTCCGCGCGACGCTGGCTGACGGCGCCGACATCGTCACGGGGGTGCAAGCGCATCAGCCGCAAGCCGTGGAGTTCAGTCAGGACGGCCAGCGCATCATTCTTTATGGCTTGGGCAATCTGTTCTTCGATCAGATGTTTGCCGATAATGTGCGCCAGGGCTTGATTCCGCGACATACGATCTACGAAGGCCGCTTGCTGCAAACCGAGCTGCTGACGACGATCCTGGAAGATTACGCGCAGCCGCGTTGGGCGACCGCAGCCGAGCGCGAGCGGATTCTCAAGCTCGTCTTTGCGGCCAGCGGATTCAAATAGAGGGAGACGCCATGTTACGCAACCTACTCGATCAACAACAAGCCGAGCTGCTGCAAAAGGAACGGACGCTGCTCGAAGATCTGCGCGTCACCCTGGCGCGCCTGGATGCCGCGCCCGAAGATGAACGACGCCTGGCGCTGGCCCTGCGCCAGTTGGAAGAGCTTTTTTTGCTGGTCGTGGTGGGTGAATTCAATGCCGGCAAGTCGGCCTTCATCAACGCGCTGCTGGGACAGAAACTGCTGACCGAAGGGGTGACGCCGACCACCCATCGGATCAATGTCCTGCGCTATGGCGCGGAGCAGTCCCAGGCCCTGCGCGAGGAAGACGTGCTGGTGTTGACGCTGCCGGTGCCCTGGCTGGAAGAGATCAACGTGGTAGATACGCCCGGCACCAATGCCGTCATCCAGCGCCACCAGGAAATCACCGAGGACTTCGTGCCGCGCAGCGACCTGGTGCTCTTCATCACCTCGGCCGACCGCCCCTTCTCTGAATCGGAGCGCACCTTCCTCAGCCGCATCCGTGACTGGGGCAAGAAGGTGGTCATTGTCATCAATAAGATTGACATTTTTGAGGAAGAGGACGAGATCCAGCAAATCACGCAGTTTGTCGAAGACAACGCGCAAACCCTGCTGGGCGTCCGGCCGCAGATCTTTCCGGTGTCAGCGCGCCTGGCGCAGAAAGCCAAGACCGTGACTGGCGTCGAACGCGCGGCGCTGTGGCAGGCCAGCCGCTTCGGTCCGCTGGAGGAGTTCATCCTGGGTACGCTCGATCAACGCCAGCGCGTGCGCCTGAAGCTGGAGAATCCCCTGGGCGTCGCGGCGCGTTTACAAGAGCAGTATCAGGCTACCACGCAGGCGCGCATGAGCCTGCTGACCGAAGACTTCCGCACGATTGATACGATTGACAGCCAGTTGGGCGCGTACGAAGAGTACATGCGACACGACTTCAAGTACCAGCTCAGCCATGTAGACAACGTGTTGCACGAGATGTCGGCGCGGGGCATGGAGTTTTTCGACGATACGGTGCGCGTGGGGCGCGTGTTCGATCTCGTCAACACCAGCAAGGTCAAGGGCGAGTTCGAGGAGAAAGTGATTGCCGGGGCGGTGCAAGAGATCGAAGTGCAGGTGGGCGAGCTGATTGATTGGTTGGTCGAGCGCGATTTCAAGCAATGGCAGGGCGTCATGGAGTACCTCAACCGCCGCGCCGATCAGCACCAGGATCGCATTGTGGGGCAGCTGGGCGGCCAGTTCGAGTTCAATCGCCGCGAGCTGTTGGCTTCTGTGGGTCGCGCCGCGCACGACGTGGTGGCAACCTATGACAGGATCGGCGAGGCGCGGCAACTCGCCGATTCCGTGCAGATGGCGGTCGCGCAAACGGCCATTGCGGAAGTGGGCGCGCTGGGGCTTGGCACGGTGCTGGTGGTGATTCTGCACACGACGCTGGCCGATGTCAGCGGCGTGCTGGCCGCGGGCGCGGTGGCCGCGTTGGGGCTTTACATCTTGCCGACGCGACGGCGCAAGGCCAAAGCCGACCTGAAGACAAAGATGGAAACCTTGCGCGGCAATCTGGCCGAGTCCTTGAGCGCCGAGTTCGAGCAAGAACTGGGGCGCTCCGTGCGTCGCATCCGCGAGGCGATGGCGCCGTACACGCGTTTCGTACGCAGCGAACGCACCAAGCTGAGTGAGATTGAGGGTCGTCTCATACAGGCGGCGGCCGATCTGCGCGCCCTGCGCGCGCAGGTGCAGGAGCTATGAGCGCAAGCCAGTCGGTCTCGCTGCGTCCGTTAGGCGCCGATGATGTGATTGCGGTGCAGGCGGTGTACGAGGCCACGCCTGGCTATTTCGAGATGATGACGGGAGCGTCGGCGTCTGCCACCGAGGCGCAGCGCGAATTCGACAACCTGGCCCGCCAGCCAGGCCGCTTGTGGCTTGGTCTCTTTGTGCCTGATGAAGCCGGGGTGCCCGATCTGATGGGCCTGCTGGATCTGCGCCTCGATTTCCCGGAGCCGCAGGTCGTCACCCTGGGCCTGCTGCTGGTGTGCGAAGCCCGCCAGCGTCAGGGATTGGGCAGCCAGGCCTACCGCTTGATCGAGGGCTGGCTGCGTCAGCAAGGGTTCCGCACGGTCGAGCTGCACGTCGCCGGTCAGGCGTTCGGCGCGCAGCAATTTTGGCGGCGGCTGGGCTTCGAGTTCACAGGGCAGCAGCGTCGCGTGGCGCTGGGGCGCAAATCGGTGCGCTTGCTGGCCCTGTCCAAGAGCCTGGCGTCCATGCCTGGCGGTTGAAACCGCAGCGGCGCCGACGAGGTGCCCCATACCGCCGGCAACGACGGCACCATCATTGGCACAATCAGCAGAGACAAAACATCAGGGGTCGTGTGAAGGGTTCCAAGCTCTCACGACCCCTGATGAATTTGTAGGGAGGCTTCTGCGCGACAGCGGGCGCCACTGATCCGATGTCGCTGAGGTTGTCAGTGAATCACGGCCGGCCGATCGCCGGTGGGCATGGACGGCGCAAAGGGGAGATACAGGGTGCAGTCTGGGCAG
This sequence comes from Anaerolineae bacterium, assembly GCA_044228345.1. GTDB lineage: Bacteria > Chloroflexota > Anaerolineae > SSC4 > Amarolineaceae > Amarolinea. The sequence continues at coordinate 3,749 of JBGAVB010000242.1, forward strand.
CCGCTCGGAATCGCCCCCTCCGTGCGCCAACGGGCCATCCAGCAGGGCAAGGCGGGCTGGCGGAAGGCCGGGCAGGCCTGGCGCTGCGTCTCACCACACCCCTTGACACTCCAACAAGGAGCGCCGGCAGTTTCCGTCATCGGAGCGGAGCCGGGCATCGTGGGGCGGGGCCAGATCAAACCGGGCGCCGGCTGACGGCGCAGGGCCGCTTGCTCAGCCCGTCGCGCCGCGTTCGCTTCAGCCTGCCAGCGTGCGTCCAGGCGACTCAACGCGTAGCCCAACGCCAGCGTGATGAGCAACGGCACGCCAATGCGCAGCAAAAACATCCCTAACACGAGCAGAACATCCATGAACGTCGTCATCATTGCCTCCTCAGACTTCTGAGGTCTTGAAGACTTCGGAAGTCTCGCTTCAACACGGCGCCATCTGCCAGTGTGCTTCCAGGCGATGCAGCAAGAAAGCCAAGAGGCCGATGACCAACAGGGGTAAGCCAAAACGCAACAGGGCAATACCTGCAACAATCAGTGTGGTCAGTAGTGTTTCCATTGTCGTCCTCCGTCGTCCTCCCTTGATAATCCTGCGTGGCGGCTGTGCGTTCAATCGTGTGGATTGTGACAGCCGGAGCGATTTCTTGTCTAGAGGATACACCCATCAGGCAGACAATTCAATCGGGTGAATTCCCCATCTTGGTTATGGGGTATTTCGTGGGCAGGCAATGGGAGGCTATTTCATGCCGTCGCCAAGTGCACCATAGTACGGGGAGCCGACAAAGGGGGTTGGCGTATGCTGCGGCGAGTCACCAGTCATAGGGCTTGAATTGAACAAGAAAGATATGCCAATTGTTATCCCCATGATACAGGCGATCGTGAAGTAGGCGCCAAGTTTATGCATCATGGTTCTAGCCTCTCGTCAGACAACCAAACTGGTGAGGTTAACTTCTCTT
>JBGAVB010000243.1:0-4674 GCA_044228345.1 Anaerolineae bacterium
CGGGGAACGTCGCTCCAACGACCAACCCGATGTTCTGATAGGCTGACCAGGTCAGCGCCTGCTGCGCCACCTGCAGATAGAGCGGCGCGCCGCTTCCGGTCGGCAGTTCCTGGATGGCGGCCGCGCCGGGATTAGAGGTGTGGCACAGGATGAACAGCCCACGGTCTGCGTACTCAGCAAACGGCGCCACGCTGTCGGCGCCCAGATAGGGACTGAGCGTGACGGCATCCGCAGCCAGCTGCTCGAACGTCACACGGGCGTAGGCCGACGCCGTGGAGCCGATGTCGCCGCGCTTGGCATCCAGGATGACCGGAATCTCTGGCGGGATCAGGCGCAGCGTCGCCTTGAGGGTCGCCAGGCCGTCATCCAGCGCCTCGTAGAAGGCGATATTGGGCTTGTAGGCGCACACCAGGTCAGCCGTGGCCTCGATGATAGCTTGATTCCAGGCCAGGATCGGGTTCGCGGCCTGACGAAACGCGGCCGGCGTCGCGTCTGGCGTGGGGTCCAGGCCGACGCAGAGCAGAGAATCGTTCTTGCGGGCCGCGGCCGTTAGTTTGGTAAAGAAGTCCATTGTCATCCTGTTTACGCTTCCTTCTAAGAAGGTTTTTCTCAGTACAGGAACATCGGCTTACCCAGGACGTGGCGCACCTTCGGGCGATATTCGCTGATGTCGTACAGTTCATCCACGTCCACGCGCTTCTTGCCCTGCATGATGGTGCTGATGGGGATGTGCGTGTAAGTGCCGCCCTGCAAGGCCACCATGCGCCCGGACATGCCTTCGGCCACCAGGTCCATGGCCATATTGGCATAGTTGAAGGCGACCATCAGGTCGAGCGAATCGGGTGCGCCAGAGCGCATGAGGTACGATAGCGGCTGATAGATCATGTGGCAGCCGGTCAGGGCCTGCAGGGCTTCGGCCGTTTTCTCGCCGATGCCGCCCAGTTTGCGATGACCATAGGCATCTTCCTGTCCATATTCAATCACCTCGCCGCCGAGCATCGAGGCGCCCTCGGAGATGGTGACCATGGCGTAGTTGCTCGGATTGGCGGCCTTGTCCGACACCACCATTTGCGCCAGCTTATGGACATCAAACGGCACCTCGGAAATCAACGTGCGATCCACGCCGGCTAAATAGGCAGAAATCAGGGATGTCTCACCGGAGTTGCGGCCAAACAGTTCGACCACGGCAATGCGCTCGTGCGAACCGGCGCTGGTGCGCAGGTTGTGAATGAAGTTGACGCTGCGCGTGACCGCGGTCGAAAAGCCAATGCAGTAGTCGGTGCCGTAGACGTCGTTGTCCATCGTTTTGGGGATGGCGACGACCGGAAAGCCTTCACGGTGCAGCCGCTCGGCATAGCTCAAGGTGTCATCGCCGCCAATCGGAATCAGGGCGTCAATGCCCAGCTTTTCCAGGTTGGACAAGACGTGCGGCGTGAAGTCATACTTGGCGTCTGCGGCCGGGTCATAATTGGCATCGCGCAAGAACGCGGGCACATCGCTGTTGCTCACCCTGGCCGGGTTGGTGCGGCTGGTGTGCAGAAATGTGCCGCCGGTGCGATCCACCGTGCGCACGGCTTGACGATCCAGCGGAACGATGTGGTTCTCACGACTGGACGGTTCATCGGGATTGTAATGCAACAGGCCGCCCCATCCACGGCGTACACCGACCACGCTGCAGTTGTCATCGGCCGCGCGGTAAACGAGGGTCTTGAGCGCGGGGTTCAGGCCTGGAACATCACCGCCTCCGGTCAAAATACCGATAGTCTTCTGTCGGTTAGGCATCGTTGTGTCCTTTCAGTGCACACGATTACGTCGGGGTCATTGGTCAAGGAGCAATTGATACTACGCTTTGCCCAAAACGGCGGCTAGCAGCGCCATGCGGATGTACATGCCGTTGCGCATCTGGCGAAAATAGGCTGCGCGTGGATCCTCATCCACAGCATAGGCAATCTCGCCGACACGCGGGAGGGGGTGCATCACGATCATCTCCTGTTTGGCGCGCGCCATCAGGGTTGGATCCACGACGTAGTGTTCCTTGACGGCGTCGTAGAGCGCCAGGTCGCTGAAGCGTTCCTTCTGCACACGCGTGACGTAGAGCACATCGGCATCGCCAATGATGTTATGAATATCGTCCGTTTCGCGGTGAGCCATACCGGCGCTGTGCACTTCGGCAACGATTTCAGGCGGCAGCCGCAACATGTCTGGCGAGACAAACACCAACTCCACGCGATACTGCGTCAGCAGGCGCGTCAACGAATGGACGGTGCGGCCATACTTCAGGTCGCCGACCATCGCCACCTTCAACCCATCCACGCGGCCCAATTCTTCTTGAATCGTAAAGAGATCGAGCAGCGCCTGGGTGGGGTGTTCACCGACGCCGTCGCCGGCATTGATGATCGGGACATGGGCGTAGCGCGCGGCGGTGGCCGCGGCGCCGACCTCCGGGTGACGCAGAACGATGACATCCGCATAACATTCCAGTGTGCGCACGGTGTCGGGCAGCGACTCGCCTTTGCTCACCGAGGAATAAACCACCTCATTGATGCTGAGGACGCGGCCGCCCAGGCGCACCATCGCCGCGTTGAAGGAGGACGAGGTGCGGGTGCTTGGCTCGTAAAACAGGTTGGCCAAGACATGGCCGTGCAGCATATCGGCCGTGCCAAAACGCTCGACCATGGAGCGCATACTATGCGCTACTTCGAAGATGTGCTCTAACTTAGATCGGTTGAACTGGTTGACTGACAACACATGCTGGCCGAACCAGCCATTGGATGAGTGCGGCACGATTGAACCTCTCAACTCGCGGACAGATTATAAGTTCGCCAGGACGCGGCCAGAACCTGGCGCAGCGCGCACCGCGCCGTCTGCGAAAACGATCTGGCCGCGCAGGGCAACCTGGCGCACGGCGCCATGCACCGTGAAGCCGCTGAACGGACTCCAGTCGCACAAGGTTTGAAAACCACGATCGGGCACGTCGTAGACGGCATGGGGATCCACGTCAACCCAGGTGGAGGCGCTGATGGGCAGGTGAAAAATGCGCATGGGATTGGTGTGCAGCCGGGTGATGACGTCGTCCAGGGTCAGGCGCCCCTCGTACACGGCGGTGAGCAGTAAGGGAAGCATCGTCTCCAGCCCAGGCACGCCAGGCGGAGATTGCGGGCTGCTCTTTTCGGCCAGCGTATGCGGCGCGTGGTCCGTGGCGAAGCAGTCAATCACATCCAGGTGCGCCCAGAGCGCAACCCGATCGGCGGCCGAGGCCAGGGGAGGCTTCATCTGGCCGCGGGCAGCCAGGCGCGGCAGGTCGTCCTCGCACAGCCAAAGGTGATGCGGCGTGACTTCGCACGTGACCGCAGCGCCGTGCTGTTTGGCGCGGCGAATCAGCTCAATCTCACTGCGCCGGCTGACATGACAAACGTGCAGGCGCTGGCCGTACAGTTGCGCCAGGGCCAGGCATGTGGCCAACGACAGCCCTTCGGCATGCACGGCGATGGGACCAGGGCCGGGCCAGGCGCGAAAAAAGCCCATCAACTGGGCCAAGTCATCCAGGCGCAAGGAGCCGAACGTCTCACTCACATAGATTTTGAGACCGCAAGCCTGAGGTGCGGCGGCCGCCGTGGTCAGTGGATCCGTGTCGCGCGTGGCGCCCAGAAAAAACCCAACGTCGCAAACCACCGAGGCGGCCGCGTGTTGGGTCTTGTGGCGCAGAAGATCGAGCGTCGCCGTGGGCGGCGACGTGTTGGGCATGTCAAGAACGGTGGTAATGCCCCCGGCCAGGGCAGCATGCGTCCCAGTGCGCAGGGTTTCTTTGTGTTCGTAGCCGGGTTCGCGCAGATGGACATGCACGTCCACCAAGCCCGGCAGGCGAATGGCGTCCATGCACTTCCTGCAATGATTCATACTTACGAACCATGACCAGTTCGTAGGCTCCAGCGGGTGGAGTTAGGCTATTCTACCATCGGCCAATCGTTTTGGCAAACGTGCTTTTTCACATCGCCTGGGCAATGGAGCGATAGCATTGGCGCAGGTAGTCTTCCAGCCTGGCCCAGTCGCCTTCGACGTCGGTGGACAGGCGGCCGGTGATCAAATCCACCGTGTTATTCGCCAATACGCGCAGCTCCGCCGACTCACGCGCCTGCTCGGGCGTGATGCCAAACAACACACTGTGCAATTGCACCATGGTCTCGATGAACTCGCGTTTGTCTGGCTGCCCAACTAAACGCCGATGTATGTCGTTGTACTCGGTCTCGAGGGCCGCGGCCCGCGCCGGGTCGAAATCCAGGCCAGAAAAGCGTTGCGCCAGGCGGTAGAATTTTTCGTAGAAAGTCTGTACGACTGCTATGTCATGGTCCACCGGCGCCCAGGCCGCGGAAGCTCTGGTGACGAAATAGGCTGCCAGCAGCGAGGTGGGAAACGGAATCCGAAACTGTTCCTGACAGAGGGCCACAATCAGGCGCAGCAGCCTGAGCCACTGGCGGTCATAGTAGGCGCGCCAACCGGCAGCCTCGAAATAGGCTACACGCTCAGGGTTGAAAGGCAGGCGCCTGGCAGTGGATGCTGGCGCAACTTTAGTCCTACTGGTCATCAATCTCTTCCTCCAACGCCTCTTGTGCCGCGCAGATTTCGATCTACGCGTCCTTGTTCAACTCAGGTAACAGTCCGATGGCGCGCAGCAAT
>JBGAVB010000244.1:0-4671 GCA_044228345.1 Anaerolineae bacterium
CATGAACGTGGGCCGCTTTCTGGTGCAGGGCGTGGATGTGTGGATGAACACGCCGCGCCGGCCCTACGAGGCCAGCGGCACCAGCGGCATGAAGGCCGGCTTGAACGGCGCGCTCAACTTCAGCGTGCTGGATGGCTGGTGGCGCGAAAGCTGGAATGGCAAAAACGGCTGGGCCATCGGCGAGGAGCGCATGTATAAAGATGAGGCGACGCAGGATGAAGCCGACGCCTTGTCTCTCTACACCACCCTGGAAGACGAAGTCGTACCGTCCTATTACCAGCGCGAGGACGACGACATTCCTCATCATTGGCTCAACATCGTGCGCGCCTCGATCAGCAGCACGGCCTGGCTCTTCAGTATGGCGCGTATGGTCAAGGAGTACGCGAGCAAGATGTATGTACCCGCCGCGCGTCATTACGCCGTGATGAGCACTGACGGTTACGCTCACGCACGCGAGGTCGCTAGTTGGAAGCATCGCGTCCAGTTCCATTGGCCGCAGTTGATCATCAAAGCCAGCGGCCCGCGCGACGGTCAACTGACTGTGGGCGAGCCGGTTGAAATCCAGGCCGTGGTGCGCCTCAGCGGCTTGACGCCGGAGGAGGTGGCCGTGGAGATTGTCTATGGTTTCCAGGACGGCGCAGATGGCCTGACTGATGAGCCGATGCAGCTGACCGGGCGCGACCAGGACGGCGCCTATCTCTACCGCGGACTGCTTTCGCCCACTTCCAGCGGCCAGCTCATCTATGGCGTGCGCATCGTACCTGTCCACCCTGATCTGTTCAACAAACACGAAATGGCCCTTGCGCGCTGGGCTTAAGCCCCCAGCAGCGAACACCGCAGAAACCCGTTTTCTGAGAGAAAGCGGGTTTCTTTCTTGCCTGGCCTATGAACCATTACCTGGAGCTTCTGCGTGACCAATTGACGCCTACGGCCGCCGCCGACCTCTTGGCGGCGGCCCATGTGTCCGATCCCCGCGCCGCCGTCCACCGGCTGCAGAGCATTAGCCGCGACCCGACAACCCAGGAAGCCCTGGCGAATTTCCTGCCCACGCTGCTGCCAGCGGTCGCCAACGCGGCCAACCCCGATGCCGCGCTCGTCAGCTTCGAGCGTTTTGCCCTCAGCGCGGCCCAACCCGCCGAGCTGTTCGCCTTCCTGGCGGCCAATCCGCGCCAGGTCGAAATGCTGATCACGCTCTTCTCGGGCAGCCAGTTCCTGACCGAAATCCTCCTGCGCCATCCAGACTACTTCCGCCTGTTCAGCGAACGACGCGAGTTGTCGCAGCCCAAGACGCCGGCGCAGCTCTATGCCGAAGCCCAAAAAGCCCTGGCGCCCTTTGTGGAGCCCCTCGACCAACTCAATGCCCTGCGCCGTTTTCAACGTTGGGAACTCCTGCGCATCGGCGCGGCTGACTTCTTTGGCTTGCTCGATCTGCCCAAGGTGACGCTGCAGCTCTCGCGGCTGGCCGATGCCATGGTGCAGCAGTGCCTGACGATGGCGGCCTGGCGCGCCGGCCAATCAGCGGATGGCTTCATCGTCATTGCCCTGGGCAAACTGGGCGGCGAAGAGCTGAACTACAGTTCCGACATTGATCTGCTGTTCATTGCGCGTGATAACCCGGCCGATTATCAGGCCCTCAGCCAACATCTGATTGATGCCCTGGTGCGCGCCACGCCGGAGGGCTTCCTTTACCGTGTGGACATGCGTCTGCGCCCCTGGGGCGGCGTGGGGCCGCTCGTCTCTTCGCTGGATGGCTACCTGGGCTACCTGCGGCAGCACGCGCGGTTATGGGAAAAACAGGCCCTACTCAAAGCGCGCGTCATTGCCGGCGACGAAGCCCTGGCCGCCGCTTTCATGCAGCAGGTGCAGCCGTTGATCTTCAACGCCAGCCCGGCCGAGGTGCGCGCGAGCGTAGCGAGTATGAAGCAGCGCACCGAGTCCAACCTGCGCGTGCATGGGCGCTCCTGGGGTGAAGTCAAACTGGGCGAAGGTTCTATCCGCGACGCCGAGTTTGTCGCCCAGTACCTGCAGCTCAGCTACGGCGATCAACGTCCGGCTCTGCGCACCGGCAAGACCCTGGAAGCCTTATCGCACCTCTTCAGCGCCGATCTGATCACAGCCGACGAATTTCGCACCCTGTCCGACGGTTACATTTTCATGCGTGCGGTCGAACATTACCTGCAGCTCATGCACTACCGCCAGACCTCGACTCTGCCCACGCAGCCGGATGAACTGGCCTACTTTGCCCGGCGCCTGGGCTTCAGCGGCGCGGAGGCCGGCGCCCATTTTCTCGCGCGCTTTGAACAGCAGCGCGCCGCAATCCGCGCCGTCTACCTGCGCCACCTGGGCGAGGTCGGCGCGCCCGCCGCGGACGCCATGCGACCGCCAGAAGACCCACTGGCTGCGCAGGCCGTGCAGCGCCACCTGGCCCGGCTTGACCCGGCCTACACCCTGGCTTTCAGCGAGGCGGAGATCGAACGCCATGCCGCGTTGGCGGCGCGCCTGTCGGCCGACAACCTGGTTGAGGTAGACGCCGCGCCTGTGGAAGGCGGCCTGTGGCGGGTGACGATTGTGGCCTTCGATTATTTGGGCGAGCTTTCGCTCATCTGCGGCTTGCTGGCCGTGCATGGCTTCGACATTCTGAATGGCGATGTCTTTACCTATGAACCGCCCAGCGGCCCTTTGCCGGCCGGCGGCCGCGGGCGCGGTTTTTACCGCGACGCCCTGCGCCGCTCGCCCTTGCAGGCCACGCACACACCAGAGACCGACGCCAGGCAAAAGATCGTGGACGTTTTCACGGTCCGCCCCACCTTGCATGATCTGGCGCCAGACGCGTGGACGCGCTACCGCCGCGACCTGGACGCGCTCTTGCGCCTGCTGCAGGCCCATCAACAGGTGTTGGCGCAGGGCGACCTGGTCAAACGGTTCGCGGCGCGCCTGCGTGAGTTGAGCAGCGCTAGCAGCACGCTCTACCCGATTGATGTGCAGATTGACAACCGCCAATCGTCACGTTACACCGTGCTGACCATCAATGCGCAAGATACGACCGGCTTTCTTTACGAGCTGACCAACGCGCTCGCGCTCAATGACATCTACATTGCACGGGTCACGGTGGACACGCTGGGCAGCCATGTCCATGACACGCTCTACGTCACGGACGCCCGCGGTGAAAAAATCACCGCGCCGGCGCGGCAGCGCGAGCTGCGCGCGGCCATCGTGCTGGTCAAGCACTTCACCCATCTGCTGCCGCGTTCGCCCGACCCCGAATCGGCCCTGCTGCATTTCCGCGGCTTTCTCGGTCATCTGTTCAGCCAGCCGAACTGGCCCGATGAGTTGGTTTCCCTGGAGCGACCGGAAGTGCTGAGCGCGCTGGCGCGGCTGCTTGGCGTCAGCGATTTCCTCTGGAATGACTTTTTGCGCATGCAGTATGCCAACCTCTTTCCCGTGGTGCGCGATGTGGATGCGCTGCACACGGCGCGCGGCCGCGGCCAGTTGGCTGCAGACCTCGACGCGCGCCTGCGCGCGACCCCTGACGCCGCCGGTCGCCGCGATGTCATCAACGCGTTCAAAGACCGTGAGATGTTCCGCATTGACATGCGCTACATCCTGGGTCACGTCACCGAGTTCGGCGAGTTCTCCGGCGAACTGAGCGATCTGGCGGAGGTGGTTGTGCAGGCCACGTTTGGGGTTGTCGTGCAAGAACTGACGGCCCAGCACGGCGCGCCACTGCTCACTCTTGCGGATGACCGCACGGCGCCGGCAGACTCGACTCCCTGCCCGATGGCCGTCTGCGCGCTGGGCAAGGCCGGCGGCCGCGAGTTGGGCTTTGCCTCGGACATCGAACTGCTGTTCATCTATGCCGACAACGGCCAGACCAGCGGTCCAGCCGTCATCTCCAACGCCGAATTTTACGAACGCCTGGTGCAGTCGTTTGTCGGCGCCATCCGCGCCAGGCGCGAGGGCATCTTCGAGATTGATCTGCGCCTGCGCCCGTACGGCAAGGCCGGCAGTCTGGCCGTCTCGCTGACCTCGTTTCAGCGCTACTTTGCGCCTGGCGGCCCGGCCTGGGCCTATGAACGCCAGGCGCTCATTCGCCTGCGCTCGGTCGCAGGTGATGTAGAGTTTGGCCGCCAAATCGTGACCTTGCGCGATGAATTTGTTTACACCGGCGAGCCGTTTGATGTGGCGGCCATGCGCGCGATGCGTGAACGCCAACTGCGTCACCTGGTCACCGCAGGCACCTTCAATGCCAAGTTCAGCCCTGGCGGCGCCGTAGACATCGAATACCTGGTGCAAGGGCTGCAAATCAACCACGGCCATGCGAACCGTGCGCTGCGCCTGACCAACACGCGCGCAGCCATGACCGCGCTGGCCCAGGCTGGCATTCTGGCTGAGGGCGACTACGACCGCCTGCGCGAGGCCCACATCTTCATCCGCCGCCTGGTCAACGCCCTGCGCATGGTGCGCGGCAACACCAAAGACTTGACCGTGCCGCCGGCCGGCAGCGAAGAGTACCGCTTCCTGGCCGACCGTCTTGGCTACGGCGCAGACCTGGAACGCCTGCGCGCCGACCTCAACCGCCATCCAACCTTCGTGCACCAGCTCAGCGTGCGCTTGTTGGGTTGAGTATTGGCGGGTAAGAAGACCACATTCGGAACGCAAACGAGGAGGATC
>JBGAVB010000245.1:0-4624 GCA_044228345.1 Anaerolineae bacterium
AAGGAGCCTGCGCCGCGGCGGGCGATCTCGGCTTGCCCGACGCTTCAGCCAGCCTGCGCAAGGGGAACCCCCTCGCAGGGCTGCGGGCTGCGACGAGATGACAGTCTCAAAGGCGCGCGCCGTTCCCGCGGGTCAAGGGGCTTATGTCCCGTGACCCCTGCGAGGGTTGGCAGCTAGTAGTTCCGAATGTGGCCTGGTTTTTGACCACAGAGATACTGTGTTGAATGTCAAGTTTCGAATTGGCGATGGATGAGAGCGCAACGTATGCTGCGGGCTAGGTAGCCGCGCTGGGTTGCATAACGGGCTTTAGCCAATCGGGATCAAAAGGTTTGCGGTGTTTGAGGACGCCAAAGACAATGTGTAACAGTTTGCGCATGGCGGCGGCAATAACGACCATCTTCGGTTTTTTCTGCTGGGCGAGACGCTCACAGAAACTACGCACCAATGGATTATGAGATTTTGCCGAGAGAGCTGGGAAGTAAAGAGCTTTACGAAGGACGGCATTACCGATTTTGGACAGTTTAGGTTTGTGACGCACCGAAGTGCCAGAGGTGCGACGACTGGGACAAAGGCCGGCATAGGCGGCGAGTTGGGTGGCATCATCAAAGCGGCCGATGTCTTTGATCTCGGCGATCAGCTTAGCGGCGGTGGTATCGCCGATACCGGGAATGGAAACGAGCAAGTCTCGCTGTTGCTTGAGGTCAGGATGTTGATCGAGATGATCAGCGATCTGACGTTCAAGATCAGCGATCTGGGTATTGAGGAAAGTGATATGCTGCTCGATGGCCTTGACGACAACAGGGGCCGTAACGCCAGACTGAAGGCGATTGCGCTCCTCGGTGCGCATATCCAGTAATGATTCGAGGTGTCGAGTCATCATTTGCAGTTCGCGTACGGCTAGAGGCGGCGGTTGCCACGGATCAGGATTCTGGGTACGACAAAAATCGGCAATCACAGCGGCGTCAAGGCTGTCGGTCTTGTTGCGTTTCAATTGGCTGGCAGCATAGGCTGTAATTCGACGTGGATTGACCACACTTACGGTCAAACCCTGTGCGTGAAGAAACTGAGCCAGTTCATCTCCATATCGGCCTGTTGCTTCCATGCAAACGTGGGCATTGCTCCCGCCATGTTTCTTCAGCCATTTGCTCAGTTTTTCGTGCCCGACTTGATTGTTGCTCGCCTGGAACGGTATAGAGCGATTTTCCTGTACAAGAACCGCATCAAAGGTGTCTTTTGATATGTCGATACCCAGGTATGCTGGCGTCGTTGCAGCCATCTTCTTGTTCTCCTTTCAGCGTGCCGTGGTGGAGGCCAGTCCCGTGTCAACGCAAAGTCTTATCAATTCAAGCTCATATCTGCTACGATCAACTGGCTTGAGATACTGTTCGTGCTCAGACACGGGCTAGAAGAGAGGATCTTAATCTCTGCGACGGATTCGCTGATCGCAGGCACAAAACGGATTCACTCTCTTCTTGGCCCATCCGTCCTACCAGTGTTGAGATGCGCCGTTCGACGACAACCTCATCACTGATGAACTAACAATGGAATTCTAGCACATATTTGGGTTGACCATCCCCTTCACATCCAGCCGGATGTTGGAGGGATCGGGGGATTGTCAGTGTCTATCGCCTTCAACCTCCCTGTGTCGCTGCCAGTCATTCTCACCGGCCATTATCTTTCTACGATGTAGAAGATCTGGCTCTATCGGTGTCGTCTATTGATTTTATGTTCTTCCCCCATCATCATATAAGATCACAAAGAACGCAAAGAGGCTGCCAATTTGCACCCGAGCCGGAACCGGTTGGCGCTCGCCGTATTGAGTTCTCAACGTCCGGCGCTGCTGCATATGTGAAATTCTTCGCCTTGAGCCGCTGAGTCCTGACGAGAGTTAGTTCATCAGAGAGAGGCTCGTTTGCCTTTTTCCAACTGGAACCCGTGTTTCACATGATACAACTGACAACTCTATCCAGGTATGGCGATGTACTCAGCGAACGAACGCGCCTGGGGCACTGGGAGTTTGTCTTCCAGCAGTCCGCGCACATGCATGTCAATCGCTTCATGCATGTTGCGAGCGACCTGATCGCGGGTCTTGCCGGTTGCCACGCAGCCGGGCAGATCCGGCGAATACGCCGAGTAGTTGCCATCCGCCTTTTCGATTACAACTAAGAACCGATGCATCTTATTCACTCCGTTCAGATTTCGGCTTGGTTAGCTGGGCTTGCTTGAGTACACTATCACTTGAGGAGGAGCAGCCTGGTCAAATCGTGCGTTTGGAGCTCGACTCCGACAATGAGCCGAATTGAGGCCACGCCTGAGTTGCGGCCAAAGCATCAGCCTGCGGGCAAGACGTGGGTTGGCGCATGCGTACGCTGCTTTGTGGGCGTGCGCGCCTTCGACGGCCGTTTGGCGAACGCCGGCGAGGCAGCCTGAATCTGACCCAAGGCCTCGCGCTCAAAGACTCGTTCGCCACACACGGGACACTCGTAGAAGGTCAAGGCGGGTACGACATAGGTCTGACCACGATAGGCGCCTGTCCAGTCCCGACAAACGGGTTTGATTTGGTCGCTGCCACACGTCGGGCAGTGCGTAATGTTTAGTTTCATGGGCTTTACAACGCCTTCTTGGATGAGATCAGAAAGTAATACCGCTCGACGCCCGCTTCCTCAACCAACTTACCTTTGCTGTAGATCATGAGGCCATCGAGATTGGTGCTCTGAATGATGTGCAAGTACTCGGCGCGTCCCTGTCGCCAGGGGCTTTGTGAACGGATAGTTTTGTAGATGGCAACGGCATTCAGAATGGATTCAGCGATGTCCAACTCGGTCAGGCCAGCGGCCTCCATTTCGAGGAGCGCCTTTTCGCTGAAGCATAGTTGCCAGCCAGCACGGCGCGTTTGATGCGACGGAGAATGTCGCTGCCCATGAATGACACACCATGCTCCTGCGCTTCGCTGCTAACAGTGGTCTGGCACAACACCGCTTTTTGGTGTCATTGTATCACATGAGAGCCCACGTGCGTGCTTATCCGATGTGCAGCGAAGCGGTAGGCACGCCTGGCACGATCTTACACCACGGCGAGAGAAATATCAAGCCTCTTTTTGGCGAAATTGCCTCATTCCCTCGCCGGAGAACGGTCATTCCCCCGGCTGCGATCGCTCGCCCGCGCGTAGCGCCGCCCGGCCGCGCGCATGACCAGGCAGCCGCCGCGCCAGGCGCAGGCGCTGCACGGCGACGCGGCATCGGTGACCTCCACCAGGTAGCCGCGCTGCACCAGGGTTTGCAGCATGCCCTCCAGCGCGCCCGCGCTGACATCCAGGCGCGCGGCCAGGTCTTCCACGCACACGGCGCCCGCGGCCGGCGTCATGATCGCCAGGATGGCGCGCAGCATCAGGCGAACCCCGCCAGGCGACCGGCCTGAAACACAAGCACGGCCGCCAGATACGCCACACCGGTCTGATAGAGAGCCGAGAACGCAGCCCAGCGCCACCCGAACTCGGCCTTGATCGCGCCCAGGGTGGCGACGCACGGCACGTAGAGCAGCACGAACACCAGGTAGGCAAGGCCGCTCAGCGGCGTGAAATGCTGGCGCAGTGCGCGGCTCAACGCGGTGTCGGCGGCGGGCGGCGGCGCTGCCACCCCGCCCAATCCGGGCGCCAGGCTGAGCAACGCGCGGCCGGCCTGCACGGTGGCGTCGCGCAGACCGACGACGACGCCAAGCAGCTCGCTCTTGACAGAAGCAGACGCCGGGGCGGGCGCGGGCGTCTGCGGCGCATAAATCTGCGCCAGCGTGCTGACCACCACGTCCTTGGCGGCCAGGCCGGTGATCAACGCGCCCGCGGCGTCCCATTGACCGAAGCCGGCCGGCGCCAGCGCGGGCGCCACCGTGCGGCTGATCTGGCCGAAGAGGCTCTGCCGCTGATCTTGAACACCCCAGGGTAGGTTGAGCAGCAGCCAGATGACCAGGGAGGCGATCAGGATGAGGCTGCCGGCCTTGCGCACAAAATCGCTCACGTTGGCCCACATGTGCACGCGCAGGCTGTGCCAGGTGGGCAGACGGTAGGGCGGCAGTTCGAGCACGAACGCGCTGTCGGCCTGCGGTTGCAAGACCGTATGGCTGAGGACGAAGCCGGCGAGCGTGGCCACGACAATCCCAGTGGCATACAGCGCCCAGATCAAGACGCCGGCCTGTGCGTGGAAGAAGGCCAGCCCGAACACCACGTAGACCGGCAGCCGCGCAGAGCACGACATCAGCGGCACCAGCAGGGCGGTCAGAATGCGATCACGGCGGTTTTCCAACGTGCGCGTCGCGAGGATGGCCGGCACCGCGCAGCCAAAGCCGAGGATCAGCGGCACGAACGACTTGCCGTGCAGCCCCATCCACCCCATGGCCTTGTCCATGACGAAGGCGGCCCGCGCCATGTAACCGCTGTCTTCGAGCAGCGAGAGGAAAAAGTAGAGCACGAGCAGGCCCGGCACGAAAGCCAGCACGCTGCCCACGCCGGCCAAAACGCCCTCCACCAGCAGCGATTGCAGCCATGCGGGCGCATGGAGCAGGTGCAACAGGGCGCCGATGGCGCGCGCCACCGGGCCGTTGATGACCCCATCCACCCAGTCGAGATAGGGGG
>JBGAVB010000246.1:0-4623 GCA_044228345.1 Anaerolineae bacterium
CGGGATAACCGGCGCTGTGCGGCGAAATCGTGGAGTCAGGCGATCCTTAACCGCAGCCGCCGCCGCTGGGACCGCGTTTGAGCTTGAGCTGGATCTTAGGCGTGAATTCCAGCTCAAAGGCGTGCGGATTGGGCGTGGCGGCGGGCGATTGCGCGCCCAGCGCCAGCGTGAACGGATAGCGCAGACGGTCGTCGCCTGGCGAGGGCGTGGCCGGCGGCAGGGCAGGATCTGCGCTGGCAAAGGTTTCCAGCCAGTGGTTGACGCCGCCTTCCAGGATGTAGGCGTTGGGCACGCTTTCGGCGGTCAGCATCTTCCAGGCCTCGGTGGCGGCCGTTTCATCGTTGCTGATGGTGACAAAAACGGTGTTGGCCGGCTCCAGCAGCAAGGAGGGAATCAGGGTTGACAGCGCCGCGGGCGCAACTCGCTGCGCCCCGGCGATGTGGAATAAAGTGAAATCGGCTTCGCTGCGCATGTCGAGCATGATGAGCTTCAGATCGTCGTTGTGCAGCGCGCCCAGCAGCTCGGCTGGCGAAATCTGCACCGCGCGCTCGGCCAACAAGGGCGCTTTGCTCGGCGCCAGGGCTTGCCACTTGTCCGCCGCGGTGGGCTGACCGATGACGATCAAGGCCACGGCCCCCAATGTCAGCAGGCCAGCGCCGGCGTAACGCGCCTTCGGCTCCAGCTTCAGGTTCTTGCCGCCCACAATGCGCTCTAGCTGCTCGCCGCCCCAAAACATGAAGAGGGCCATGAGCACGATGAGCAGCACGACGACGCCTACCGGCAGTTTGAGCCAATCTTGAATGGTGAACCGGCCCATGTAGGACGAATTCCAGAACCCGGCGAAGGAGTCCACGGTTTCGCCGAAGAGGAAGATGCCGAAGAGGCCGCCCAGGACGAAGAAGAGGCCATCGAGCTTGAAGGTGGCGAAGGCAACCAGCGAAGTGCCGGGGCAAAAGCCGCCAATGATGAAGCCTACGCCCATGATCAGGCCGCCGACGATGCCCGGCCACAGGTAGGTTGGGTTGACCCACACCAGGTTGTAGTCAAGCAGTCCCAGGCCGACGGCGGCGAAGATCAGCACCATCGCCGTGACGATGGCTCCGAACATCACCTTGAGCACGGTCAGGTCACGGAAGTAGAACTGCGCGGCCAGCTTCTTGGAGTTGCCGAAGCCGGCGCTCTCCAGCACGAAGCCGAAGCCAACGCCGATCAGCAGATAAACCACATACTGGCCCCAGTGGCCGAGTAAGGTTGCCAGTGAAAGAGGAAAAGGCGCCATACTGTCTCCTGTTCAATCCTGAATCTAGTTCCAGAGCTTGCGCACGAAATAGGCCACCGCGTAGCCGCCGCCAAAGACGGCGAACATGAAGGCCCACGAGCCGACCGAGAGCACCGAGCCGCCGGAGAGCGCCTGCCCGGAGGTGCAGCCGCGGGCAAAGCGAGCGCCATAGCCCATGAGCGCGCCGCCCAGGAAGGCCATGAACCAGCGCGTGCGTGGGGTGATCTGCGGGCCGCGCACGGTTTCCAATTTCAGGCGGCCGTTGCGCCAGCCAGACAGAAAACCACCGATGACGGTGCCGAGGACCATGAACACCAGGTAGGAATCGAGCGGGTTCTTGTCGCCCCCGGCCAGTTTCACCAGGTAGGGCACGCGATCCATGTGGCCCGGCGCAATCAGGTCTTCGATGAAGCCAATGATGCTGTTCAGCCCGCCGGACGCGCCCAGACCGTTGCCGGTGAGGAAGAAGGCGGTGAACAGCACCAGGCCGAGCAGCACCGCGGCCAGGTAGGGATGAATGTACTCTTTGGTGGTGCGCGCGGCAAAGACGCGCCCGGCCGCGGCCTTGAGCGCCGCCAGGCTAAACGGCGTTTTGCGTGGAGAAAGGGAATCGGTATTAGTTGCCATGAGACGGCGCCTCCTGGGCTAGTTTGAATGTGTCTCCGCTGCCAATCGGCGCAGGGAGTGCATCGTGCGTTTCTAACAGATCCCACCCGTTCATCATTGCCTGGATCGAGGCGAGCGGAGTGTGACCGGTGGTGGTGAGATAAACATGCAAGACGACAAAGGCGGCCAGCAGCCAGGCAATCAGCGAGTGCACCGGCGCCAGCAAGGGCAGGCCGCCCAGGCGCAGGGCCAGGTTGGGCCAATGCTGCGCACCCCACATCAGCGCGCCGGTGATGACCTGCCCGGGCAAGAGCAGGTTGAGCAACCCAAAATAGGTGATCTGCTGCAAGGGGTTGAGTTTGCGCTGCGGCGCTTTTTCGAAGGGATGCGGCTCGTTCTTGAAGATGCCGCGCAGGTAGAACTTGGCCTGGACGATGGCCTGGTCGTAGAAGCCAGCCGGGCGCGGGATGAACTGCTTGATTTCGCCGCTCGCCAGGTGGTAGAACAACGAGAGTGCCGCGTTGATGACGACGATGGCCGCCAGCACATTGTGCACCTGCACCACGGACTTGAAGGCAAAGATGCCAAAGATGTCGGGCTTGTGAATGATCAGCCCGCTGAAGATCAACCCCAAGATGGTGAAGGTCTGCAGCCAATGCCAGAAGCGCTCGTAGACGGCGTACACATAGACCTGCTTGAGCTGCGGCGTGTGCTTGGGCAGGCGCAGCGCCGCGGCAAAGCGCAGACCGCCGTGCGCCGCGACGGCCAACAAGGTGCCGGCAAAAGCGATCATGCCAAACCAATCTATCCACCACACGCTGGACTGGCCGAAGATGTAGAGCTTGCTGGCTTCGGCGCTCGGCTGATAACGCAGCGCGCCGTCCGCCGCCCTGACCAGGCTGCCGTTCACCACGGTGCTGCTGCCAGCCAGCAGGGCCGGCGTGATCCCGGTGGGGCCGGCCGCGGCGATGGTGAACGACTGGGCCAGGCGTGAATCGGCGCTGTGGCACGCGGTGCACGCGCGGGTCACCCACTCGCCGTTGGCGACGTCGTGACTGATGGTATAGGGCTGTACGTCGCCGGCGATGCGAGGATTGGCCAGGCCCAGCGCCGCCAAACGGCCAGCGATGATGTTTTGCTTGGCCGCGCTGTCCAGCACCAACTCCGCTTCGGTCAAGGCTCCATTCTGATCGGCGTCGAGCGCGGCCACCACCTCGGCGGCGTAGCTGCCGCCGTCGAACCAGGCCGCTTTCAGGTCTTGCAGGCGCACGGGCCGCGCCGGATCGCCATAGACCCAGTACCAGGCCGTCACCAGGTTATGGGGCGCCAGGCGAGTCTTGCCGTCCACATCCTGGCGCGGGAGCAGCGTAGGCTGATAGCCGGTGATGAGGGACGAGGCAGCCTGTGGATCGCCCTCCACGCCGCGGTATTCGCGCCGCGGCTCGGCGTTGGCAGTGAGCACCGTCCAATCCACGCTCTGCAGCGCGGGGGCGTAGAGCCGGGGAATGTGACAGGTCTCGCAGGCCACGGTTCTCAGATGGCGGTCGGTGTAAGGCAGCCATTGATGGGTGGACGCGGCATTGTGACAGCTGTCGCAGCGGCGCATGGTGTCGGCCAACCCAGGCGCGATGGCGTGCTGCGCGGTGGGGCCTTTGGCAAAGTCGTGCAGCGGCTGCTGCACATAGTCGCCCAGGCTCAGCCGCCGCGGGTCAAAGGCCAGATGGTCGGGGCGGGTGTCAGCGCTCTCGCGGAAGTAGATCGGGTTGTTGAGCGAGAAGTGACACTCTGTGCATTTCACTTGCCGGGCGGCATGCACGTCCCACGGCCGCGTCAGGTCTGCCTTGCCGGCCAGGTTCAAGCCGGAAGCGGAGATGCGCTGCCCGGCGATGATCTGGCCGGTGGTCAGCGTGCTCCACGAGGTGCTCGCTGTGGTCGTCAGGGTGACAGGCGTCGCCGCGTCCGTGTGCACCAAGCCATGGCACTGCCCACAGTTGGCGTTGCTGGGGTCTTGCACGGTGATGAACTCAGTCTTGAGCTGACCATCGGCCTCGAACGCGTCGGCATTCCAGCGGTACCCCTGACCATTGGCCGCGACCAGGCCAGTGCCGAGCAATGTGGCAGTGTTAGCCCAGCGAAACTGACCGCTTTGCAGCGCGGCGATGCGCGCGGCGTTGTTGGGATTGGGCAGATGACACAGAAAGCAGTTCATCTCCACCGTGCCTGAGGCGGCCCAATCCCAGGCCGTGACCTGGCCCGTGGTCGGGTCGAGCACGGCCGTCTCTGGATTGCTGGCGTCGGCGGGCAAGGCGCTGAGCGGGCGGCCGTCACGCGTGACCAGCGCCGGCCCGCCGCCCACGTGGCGATCGCCAAAATCCATGACCCATTCCGGCGTGCCCAGGTCATGTAAGGGATCGCCGGCCTGGGAGAGGTAGGGGTAGCGCAGCGGGTCCCAACGGCCGAAAGCGCCGGCGCTGCTGTCCCAGGCGCGGCCAGTCGTCGCCCGACCGGGCTGGGCAAAGTCATCCAAGCCCAGCGAGCTATGGTAGCTGTGACTCTGAATGAAGGCTGTGTCATGGCAGGCGCCGCAGGTCTTGAGGGTGGAGACCGGGCTGCCGGTGGTAAGAACCGAGGCTCCATTCTCATCGAGCAGGGCGAACTGCGGGTGGATCGGTGGAGGCTGCGGCGCTGACTCGGCGACGGTCTGCGCGGCGGCCCAGGGCAGGCCAAACAGCGCGGCC
>JBGAVB010000247.1:0-4595 GCA_044228345.1 Anaerolineae bacterium
ATCAGCCTGCTCGATGTCCTCGTGGTCAAATTCCTGCTCACCTTCAGCCAGGCGCCGATGCGCTTCTTCGGCGGATTGGGCCTGGCGGCGCTGGGGTTGAGCGCGATCACGGCGATCTACCTGCTCCTGCTCTACGTCTTGACCCAGACCCAGCAGCGCCCGATTTTCTGGGCGGCCGGCGGGCTGGCGTTGGCGGGGCTGCTGCTGATCCTGGTCGGCTTCATCGCTGAGTTGATCGTCAGCCAGGGCGAACAAATCAAAGAGATGGAATGGCGGCTCGACGCGTTCATGGCCGAAGCCGGCTACGGCGAAAAATCTGGCTTCTTACAGAAACCTGGTTTCACCACCGCTGAGGCTGCCGCCATCGAAAAATCAGCCCCCAGGTCGTCATGAAAATTGGCGTTCTCACCCACAACTTTCCCCGTTTCCAGGGTGACTTCAGCGGCTCGTTCGTGGAGGCTCTCTGCCGTGAGCTGGCGCGCCAGGGCGCGGACGTCACCGTGGTGGCGCCGTTCGATCCGGCGTATCGCCGCACGGCAGCCGACCTGGGCGGCGTCCAGCTGCACACCTACCGTTACGCCTGGCCGGACGCCGCGCATCGCCTGGGTTACATGCGCACCATGCGCGCGGATCTGGCGATGAAGGGTGAAGCCTACACCCTGGGCGCGCTGCTCTTCACCGCGGGCAAGGCCGCAGTCGAACGCTGGATCGCCCAGGCGCAGCCCGACGTGCTGCACGCGCATTGGGTGCTGCCCAACGGCTACCTGGCCGCAGGCGCGGCTGGCCGGCGGGGCATTCCCCTGGTTGTCTCCATCCCCGGCTCGGATGCCCTGGTCGCGGGACAAAATCCCCTGTTCAAGCGCATGGCGCGCCAGGCCTTTGCCACGGCCGGCCTGATCACGGCCAACAGCGCAGATCTACGCGAGGTTGCGGTGCGCGACCTGGGCGCGGACCCGACCAAGTTCGAGCTGATCATCTACGGCGTGGACCCGCAGGCGCTGCGGCCTGACCCGGCGGCCGGCGCGGCCCTGCGTCAGCGCCTGGGCCTGGCGGCTGACAGTTTCGTGCTGCTGGGCGTCGGGCGGATGGTGCCCAAGAAAGGCTTCGATTCGATCATCCAGGCGATGCCGCTGTTCAGCGGCGCGCATGGCGGCGCGGCCGTGGCGCAGCGTGTGGACCTGGTGCTGGTGGGTAATGGCGATTATCGCGTAACGTGGGAAAACCTGGCGCGTGCCCTGGGCGTGGAGGCCAACGTCCATTTTGTAGGCAATGTGCCTTACGATCAGATGAGCGCGTACTACAACCTGGCTGACGTTTTCGTCATGCCATCGGTGACACAGCCGGTGGACGGGCTGAATGTCTGCGTGCTCGACGCCATGGCCTGCGCCAAGCCGATCGTCGCCACGACGGTGGCTGGCAATCCGCTGGTGGTGGCGGACGGCGACAACGGTTTCCTGGTGCATGAACGCTCGCCCGGCAGCCTGGCCGCGGCGGTGACGCGCCTGATCGAAGAGCCGGCCCTGCGCCTGGCTCAAGGCGCCCGCAGCCGTCAGCGCATCGAGCAGGAGTTCGCGTGGGAACATCTGGCTCGGCGCTATCTGAACCACTTTGAGCGGCTGGTTCGCCTCGCCAACGGTTAAGCGACGGCTTAACTTGATCGAGCGCTGGCCCGGCGCAGATTGAGGGCCACGCTTGCCAAGAATACCAGGAAAACGATCAGCAGGAATATCAAGGCAAACACGCTGGTGCTGATCGCCAACCACGTCACCAACACCGCAACCGCGGCGAAGCGCCAGAGCGCGCGCTGCTTGTTGGGCGTCGCGTCGTCTTCGCGCGAGGTCACTCTGTCCATCAGTCCCAAGAAAAGGCAGAACAAAACCACGGCGATGCCCAGCAGCAAGCGGTACTTGTCCGCCAGCGGCTGACCCGTGGGAAGGAGCAGAATCTTCTTGGCAGCCACGCCAAAGGTCGTGATCGAGAGAGTCAGAGGCAGGTGCGAGTAAATCCAAACGTATGTCGGAAGCCCACGGTGCTGCACCTGCGAGCCGCCGATGTCGTCGAAGTAAAGCCACCAAAGGGCAGCGGCCACGCCAACCGTGACCAGTCCCATCACTACCAGCTCCAGGGTCAAATGGGTGCCGGCAAGCCCGTCAATGACCTTGACGAACGACTCTCCCAGGACGATGAGCGTGAAGACGCCGTAACGCTCAGCCACGTGACCCACATCCGGCGGAAAGCGTGACTGCCAACGACGCATGGCGGGCGAGAGCGGCGTCGCAAACTCAACGAGGAGGCCGGCTGCCCAGAGCGCATAGCGCGCTGGCTCAGGCACAAATGCCGATACGAGCCACAGCGCAGCGCCAATGGCGAATCCAACCGCATAGCCTGCCGTCAGCGAGCGCGCCTCAGGAACGGCCAGCCAGGCCCGCACATAAAGAAGCGCCAGGATGAGACGCGCCACGACGTAAGCAAAGACGAATTGGTGGTAGAGGTCGCCGAACACGCCTTCGACGCTCAACGCCAGCGCGGCAATGGCAGCCATCTGCAAAAAGAGCAGCAGACGATGCCAGATGTCATCAATCACAAAACGTGTCGCAAAGAAGGTGATTCCCGTCCACGTCCACCAGATGGGGATGAAGACGACCACAAACCGGCCAAACCCAAGCAGTGAGAAGTCTTTGGAAAGCAGGTTGCCGAGTTGGATGATTGTGGCCACGTACACGAGATCGTAAAACAACTCGAGCCACGTGACCTTGCGCTCCTCGTGGTGCGGCGCCTGTCCCGGAACGCTATAGAACCAATCGCGATTGAGCATCGTCTTTTCATCTCCGCTGACCACTGCCGACCGGCAGCGGGTATTTTGTGGGGATGAAGGTATGGCGTTTCAAGGCCCGCGCATCTGTAGAATTGCTTCCCTTTGACCACTTACTTCGGTCATCACTCCGGAATCAGCGCCTACTCGGCCTGATCCACCAACAAACGCCGCAGCACCTTGCCCACGAAGCTCTTGGGCAGGTCCTGGCGAAATTCGATCAGCGCCGGCACCATAGCTTCTTCCATGCGCGCGCGGCAGTACGCGATGACCTCCTCCACCGACGCGGTCTCACCTTCGCGCAGGACAATGAACGCCTTGGGTGTGCGTCCAATCGGCACCACCACAGCCTCCTTGATCTTCGGATGCTCGTAGAGCACCTCTTCGATTTCCCGTGGGAAGATGGGGTTGCGCATCGCGTCGTCCGCGTACCAGATTTCCTGGCGGCGATTGACGATCTCGAAGTAACCGTCCTCATCCATGCGCGCCAGGTCGCCTGTGCGCAGCCAGGTCATTCCCGCGCCGTCCGTGATCAGCGTTTCCGCAGTGGCTTGCGGTAGATTCCAATAGCCAGCCATCACCTGCGGCCCGCGCACCAGCATCTCGCCCACCTCGCCGGGCGGCAAGTCCTCACCCGTCTGCAGGTCGGTGATGCGCGCCTCCGTGTTGGGCAAGGGCACGCCAATTGTGCCCACGCGCCGTTGGCCCTTGAACGGGTTTGCGTGCGTCACCGGCGCGGCTTCGGTCAATCCGTAGCCTTCGATCAGCCGGCCTTTGGTCAGCTTCTCGAATTCCTCGGCCACTTCCACTGGCAGCGGCGCCGCGCCGCTGATACAGAATTTCACCGACGAGATGTTGTAACGACGCACGTTGGGCGCATTGTTGATCGCCACGTACATGGCCGGCACGCCCGGAAACGCCGTGGGGCGATAGCGCTTGATCGCCTTGAGCACCTGGCTGACCTCAAAGGTCGGCTGCAGAATCAACGTGGCGCCCAGCGCAATCGGCACATGCATGGCCGTGGTCATGCCATAGATGTGCGAAAAGGGCAGCACGCACAGGAAGGACTCCTTGCCATCGCGCATATCGCTGAGCCAATGGCGCGTTTGCAGCGTGTTCGCCACCAGGCTGGCGTGCGTGAGCATGACGCCCTTGGGTGTGGAGGTTGTGCCGCCGGTGTACTGGATGACGGCCAGGTCGTGCGGTTCCACGGCGAGATCAGGCCGTTGGGGCGAGGTGCCGCGCATCAGGTCGCCCCAGTGCAGGAACGCTGCGGGAATCTCGGGGCCGACCGCGCGAAAGCGCACGCCGTACAGCGCCTTGCGCCACAGGCTAAAATAGTCATCAGTGCGCGTCTCGATCACGCGCTCGATCTGGCTCCCCGCGGCCAGGTGCACGGCCACGCTGCGCAGCCGGTCCAGGCAGATCAGCACGCGCGCGCCGCTGTCGCGCGCCTGACGCAGCAATTCCTCCTGGTCGAAGAGAGGATTGCAGGCCACGACTACGGCGCCGGCCTTCAGCGCGCCGTAGAAGGCGATGACGGCCTGCGGTAGATTGGGCAGCAGGAGCATGACGCGGTCGCCGCGCTGCACACCCAGTCCGGTCAAGGCGGTCGCGCAGCGGTTGGCATGGCGTTCCAGGCGCCGGTAGGTCAAGTTGGCGCCGCCCAACGGAAAGCGCACCGCGGTTTTCAATGGAAAGCGCCGCGCCGATCGTTCCAGGAAGCGGTACAGCGGCCGCTCCGGCAGCGACACGGTGTAGGGGACGCCTTCATCGTAGAAAC
>JBGAVB010000248.1:0-4587 GCA_044228345.1 Anaerolineae bacterium
CCGCCGATGTGCGTGATTTCTTCTGCATCGCGCTCTTCGATGGGAATATGGTCGCCAGAGGGCAGGTTGAGGTCAATCGTCGAGGTGGGAACGACCGAGTAACAGGGAATGCCGTTCTCTTTGGCGAGCACTGCCAGCTTGTAGCTGCCGATTTTGTTGGCCACATCGCCGTTGGCCGCCACCCGATCAGCCCCAAAAAGAACCACGTCCACTTTGCCGGTGCGCATCAAGTGCCCGGCCGCATTGTCGGCAATCAAGGTCATTGGGATGCCGTCTTGCATCAGCTCCCAGGCCGTGAGGCGCGCGCCCTGCAGCCGCGGCCGCGTCTCATCTACCCAGACGTGCACCTTCTTGCCCTGTTCCACAGCCGCGCGTACGACGCCGAGTGCGGTGCCAAAGTCCACCGCGGCCAGGGAACCGGTGTTGCAGTGGTGCAGGATGTTGGCGCCGTCCGGGATCACCGCAGCGCCGAATCCGCCCATGCGGCGGTTGATCTCGACGTCCTCATCGGCCAGGCGCTCAGCCTCGGCCAGCAGCGCGCTGCGGATGTCATCGGTGTTGGGTAGAACCAGGTGGTAGGCCAGCTCAAGCAGGCGTTGGGTGGCCCAACTGAGGTTGACGGCCGTGGGACGAGCGGCATCGAGCACGGACTTGGCGGCTTCCAGGTCCATCAGCAGGCTGTCGCGTGTCAGCGCAGGGCTTTGAAACGCGGCCAGCGCCATGCCATAGGCGCCGGCCGCGCCAATCGCCGGCGCGCCGCGGATGGTCATGTTGCGAATCGTCTCTGCCACGGCTCGATAATCGTCGAATTCGGGCAGCTCCAGGCGCTGCGGCAGCAGGCGCTGGTCAATCATCTGAACGGTGCGGTTTTTGCTGTTCCACCAAATCGTGCGCATGACTACTCCGGTCGCTCATCTGATCCTGGGCCGGCGTGGCGGGGCCAAATAAAAAGCGCCCCTGGCAACGGCCAGCAGGCGCAAAAAGATGCGAGAGCCAACTCTCATCTTTCAGGCGAGCGTAGCCTACACTCCCTGCCGGAATTGGCACCAGCGATAATCACAGGTTGCCGGAGGTTCAACGGGCCGGTCCCTTCCCTCCTCTGGATGAGTTTCCAGTTCTGAATTGTTCTTAGCCGGGCGATAGTATCACAGGGCGTCGCTTTTGTCAAACACCTAGCCAGCAAACTGGGCCAGCGCGCGGCGCAGTCGCTCTTCGACGCCGCTGATGTCGCGCGGAATGGCCTGCACAGCGCGCTGCGCTTCGACGATGCTGTAACCCAGCGCGGTCAACGCATCAATCACTTCAGCGTCGGCCGCGGTCAGGGCCAGCATTTCATCGCTCGCGGCCACCACACCGATGCGATCCTTAAGCGTCACCACGATCTTCTCGGCGGTTTTCTTGCCCACGCCCGGCACCCGCGCCAGAATGCCTGGCTGCTCCTGGCTGATCGCCAGCCGGATCGCATCAGGCGCCATGGCCGACAGAAGCGTCAACGCGCCTTTTGGCCCAATGCCAGGCACGGTGAGCAGCAGATTGAATAAGTCATGCGCCTCTTCCGTCGTGAAGCCAAACAGGCTCAGATTGTCTTCGCGCACTTGCAGGTGCGTGTGCAGCGTAATCTCCTCAACCGTGCGCGTGCCGATCAAAACATCGGCGGGTACAAACACCCTGTATCCAACCCCGCCAACGTCCACGATGATGGAGTCTTTGCCGCGCGCAATGACCTGTCCATGCAACCGAGCAATCATCTTTTGGCCTCTCGTCTCCGCTGATTCTTCTGTCGCGCGTGATCCTGGCAGCCCTGATCGGCGCCGCCAGCAAACGTCTATCAACCTGGATCAGGCTGCTCGCTGAACTTGTAACCGGCTCCCCGCACCGTCAAAATATGCGTGGGCTTGGAAGGATTCACTTCGATCTTCTCACGCAAGCGCCGAATTCCCACTTCCACCAGGTTCGTACCACCCGCCACGTCGTAACCCCACACATCACGGAACAACTGCTCCTTCGAAGTTGGCTGCCCGGCGCGTGTGATCAAATAGGCCAGCAGTTGATATTCGATGGGGGTCAGGTGAACGATGGCGTCCTCGACCGTGACCTGGCGCAGTCGTGTGTCCAGCGTCACGCGACCAATTTGCATGATTTGGGCAGGCGGTGTTTGTTCTGTCCATTCGACCCGGCGCAAAACAGCCTGGATGCGCGCGTCCACCTCCTTGAAGGCAAATGGCTTGGTGATGTAATCGTCCGCGCCTAACTCAAAGCCATGCACAATATCGTCAACGCTGCCCAACGCGGTCAAGATGATAATGGGGGTGTCGGAACGTTTGCGAATCTCCTCGCACATGCGAAAGCCGTCCATGCGCGGCATCATCACGTCCAGGATAACCATATCCACGGGGGTTCGTTCGAAGATTTGTAAGGCGTCTACGCCGTCGGCCGCGGTGAACACGGTATGGCCATGGGCCTCCAGGGAAAGTCGGATCAGATTTCGCAGAGGCGCTTC
Source organism: Anaerolineae bacterium (assembly GCA_044228345.1). Classification (GTDB taxonomy): domain Bacteria; phylum Chloroflexota; class Anaerolineae; order SSC4; family Amarolineaceae; genus Amarolinea. The sequence goes on from JBGAVB010000248.1 coordinate 2,501, forward strand.
ATCTTCGGCCAACAGAATGCGGCAATGGCGTACAATGTCTGATGCGGCTTTCGTTGCCATTCAACTCTCCTTCTTGCTGGTTCTAGCCACGTTTGAGCAACTGGTTGAAGCGCGCCGAATGATGATGACACACCGCAATCGCAATGGCATCGGCCGCATCGTCTGGTCGCGGTATTTGGTCCAGGTTCAACAGCATACGCACCATTTGCTGCACCTGCGACTTGTCAGCTCGTCCGTAGCCCACCGTGGCCTGCTTTACAGCCTGCGGCTTGTACTCAAATACGGGCATAGCGGCCTCGGCGGCGGCAAGTAAGGCCACACCACGCGCCTGGCCCACAGCAATCGCGGTGGTGACGTTGCGACTGAAGAAAAGCTCTTCAACGGCCATTGCTTCCGGATGGAACTGCGCAATGATGCTAGATAGTTGACGAAAAATCGAGAGCAGACGTTGCGGCATCGGTTGATCAGGCGTTGTCGTGATGGCGCCATAAGCCACCAATTCAAGCACATCATCAGGGTTATCCACTAAACCGTAGCCCATGATGGCAGTGCCGGGATCAATTCCGAGGATTAGCATGTCACGCCCGTGTTTGTCTTGATGCTCAATCATCCCATAGGTCGGCTCTGCGCGGTGACGGCGTTCGTCACACGCGCGAGGCAACCTGCGCCAACGCTAACCGGCATTCTCCATGGCTGCCAGCGCCTCATCAGTTACTTCCAGGTTAGAGTAGACTTTGGTCACGTCGTCCAATTCTTCCAGGTTCTCCATGAGGTGCATCACCTGCACCGCCTCGACGGGTTCAATCGCCATGGTGGTCTTAGGCACCATGATAAGTTCGGATTCTGTGATGTGCAGTTTTTGGCGCGTCAACGCTTCGCGCACAATCTGCAGATCGCCTGGATTGGTATAGATCTCTGCTTCGCCGTCTGTGAACTGGATATCGTCGGCGCCGGCTTCAAGGGCGATTTCAAAGAGTTTGTCTTCGCTCTGACCTTGCGTTTCTATAATGATATGACCACGGGCTTCGAACTGCCAGGCCACTGAGCCAGCTTCACCGAGATTGCCGTTGGCGCGTGTGAACAAGCGCCGGATGTCGCCGATCGTACGATTGCGGTTGTCGGTGACGATCTGCATCAGCACGGCGATGCCATGCGGCCCATACCCTTCGTACAGAAGCTCCTCGAGCAGTGTATCTTTATCGGTGCCTGCGCCGCGCTTGATCGCCCGTTCGATGTTGTCGCGCGGCATGGCGTTGGCCTTGGCTTTGTCTACGGCCAGGCGCAGTTTGAAGTTGTATTCAGGATCTCCGCCGTCGCGCGCGGCAATGGTGATTTGACGGGCCAGTTTAGTGAACAAAGCCCCGCGCCTTGCGTCGGTTGCGCCTTTTTTGCGCTTGATTGTTGCCCATTTACTGTGACCGGACATAAAACACTCCTCTGTGTTTTCAGGCCAATTCAACGAGAAGGGTCGCGCCAATTGACCATGATGAGACTAAGATATTATAGCACAGAATTGACGAATTTTGGATTTCCCCTCTGAGAGCGTCACAGACTGGCTGCATAGACGTCTCGTCCGCCGCGCCGTCAGCCGATCGGTGCGGTTGCATTTCAATTTCGGGGCGTAGCCGTGGTTGCAGCGATTTTCATCGCCCGACAGCCGATCTGCCCCCAGCCCGAAATGCACGCATCGGTTCTGCCGCGCCTGATCCCGCGAATTACGCCCGGCTGCGCACATGGGCTTCCACCGCGCGGATGAAGCCGAGGAAGAGCGGCCGCGGCGCAGTGGGCCTTGACTTGAACTCAGGGTGAAATTGGCTGCCCAACATCCAGGGGTGATCGCGCAGCTCCGCGATCTCAACCAGGCGGCCGTCTGGCGACAAGCCGCTGAAGACCAACCCGGCCTTTTCCAGGATGGCCCGGTAGGCGTTGTTGAATTCAAAGCGATGCCGATGGCGCTCCATGACGGAGTTGACTTGGTAGGCGGCGGCGGCCCGGGTGCCTGCCACCAGGTTGCACGGATAAATGCCCAGGCGCATGGTGCCGCCCAGCTCTTCCACCGCACGCTGGTCTGGCATCAAATCAATGAC
>JBGAVB010000249.1:0-4579 GCA_044228345.1 Anaerolineae bacterium
AACCGAAGCAGGCGTGCCCGCCGAAAAGGTTTTCAAGGTCAACGAAGGTCGCCCGAATGTGGTTGATTTGATCAAAAGCGACGAAATTGATTTGATTGTCAACACCCCGCTTGGTCCAACCGCGTTCGATGACGGCAAGTCCATTCGCACAGAAGCGGTGCGCCACGGCGTGCCGCTCATGACGACGCTCAGCGCCGCGCAGGCGGCCGTCAACGGCATCCGCGCGCTGCAGGCCAAAGAGCTCAAAGTGCGCAGCCTGCAAGAACATTATCTACAGCAGCAGGCGAGCGCGCCCAAAAAATCACCCTAATTTGCCAGAAATTGTCGGATGTGCTAAACTAGGCCTAGAGTACCCTGCGGTGTGCGTGATGTCATCCAAGCGCTCTGAGCCAACACCTGATAATCGGGTGCCGGATGTTCTGGGGGCTAGGCGTTAGCTCCTTGCGAGCAAGGTTGATGTCCCTGGACAGGCGCCCACCTGCGCAAGCAGGTTCAGGCCCTTTGGCACACGGCACGGCGGGGCACTTTGCCCTCATCAACGGTCGTTCTCGCCTGAGAGTGACCGTTTTTTGTTGCCAGAGCAATAATCTCCTTGACATGACACCGCGGTTATGCTATTCTCTGCCTATCTTGAGACTAAAAGTCAGGAGCGTCAGAAGCCATGCAGCGAGAACGTGTAGCCGACAACATTTGGGTCTTCACCAGCAGCCTTTTTGCCCAGGTCACTGGGGGTGTTGTCTTCACCAGTGAGGGCGCCCTTGTCATTGACACGTTACCGTATCCGAGCGAATCACGCGAGATGCGTGACTTTGCGCGCAGTCGTTCGCTGAGCAGTCATGGCGTTCGCTACGTCGTGCTGACACATTCCCATGCCGATCACATCTATGGCGCTTATCTGTATCCCGAAGCCGAAGTGATTTCGCATCGGCGCTGCCGGGATCTGATGCGACGACATGCAGAGCAGGGTTTGCGCGATGCGCGTGAGCACACGCCAGAGTTGAATGAGGTGCAGATTCGCCTACCGGGCCTGGTCTTTCAAGAGGAATTGACGATTCGGCTGGGCGGCCGCACGATTGTGCTGAGTGAATCGCCGGGACACAGCGCGGACGTGGTCAGCGTTTTTGTCAAAGAAGACAAGGTCTTGTTTGCCAGCGACACCGTGATGCCTGTGCCCTACATTGTGGGCGGCGATGCTCATGCGATGATCAAGTCGCTCGAGGCCATTGCGGCCCTGGGCCTGGAGAACATCGTGCAGGGGCATGGCGAGGTTCTCTTGCGCGGCGAGATCAATGAGATCATTTCGAGCAACATTGCGTACTTGCACAAAATTGACAGCCTGGCGCGGCAATACGTACGCGAACGGCTGTCGCGTCAGGAGCTGCTGACCATTGATATCGAGGCCTGCGGCAAGTCACGCATTCCCCTCAGCGGCCTCGTGCAGCGGTTCCACCAGGCCAACCTGGCCTATCTGTACGACGTCTACCGTCAAGGTCCGCACAGCGCCGTCGAACAGGATCAGGAAATCGAATGAGCGTGGATGACCTGCTGGCGCAGATATTGACCCTGTCTGCGGCCGACCGGCGCCGCCTGTTTCGGCGCGCGCAGCGCATGGGACTGTTGACCTCACATGACCTGGAGGGCAGCGACGGGCTGGAGAGCGCGGCCGCGGCGGCGCCTCAGCCAATGGAGCCGCCGCGAGCGCCGGCCGTCGAAACGCCAGCCAGACCGTCGCTGCCTTCGGCGCCCGCACGCGCCAACGCGCCCGTCGCGCCAGAAGCGCCGCGGTTGATTGACCTGCGACCGGCGCCGCCTGTGTCGGCTGCGCCACCCGCACGACCGGCGCCGCGCACACAAAAACCTGCGACCGCCAAAGCAGCGGCAGCCCCGGCCGAGATCCGCGTACGCGTGGTCTTCGACGGCGGGAGCAAGGGCAATCCAGGGCAGGGCTACGGCAGTTATGCGCTGCTGTGGCCGGGCCAGGCGCAGCCAGAGATCATCCGACTGACGTTTGGCAGCCGCGTGACCAACAACGAAGCCGAGTACGACACCCTGATCAATGCACTGCAAGACCTGGTTGGTCGCGTGCAGGCGGCCGGCGGCGCGCCTGCGCAGCTCTATGCAGACATCTGGGGCGACAGCCAGCTGGTGGTGAACCAGGTCAACGGCACCTGGAAGATCAACAAAGCGCCGCTGCAAGCGCGCTGCAACCAGGTACGCGCGCTTCTGCAGCAGTTCGGCTTCGCGGCGCTGAACTATCACCCACGCGAGGAAAGCGTGGCTCTGCTGGGACACTAGACAGCCAGGCGCCGGGTTTCTGCGAGAAATCCGGCGCCTGATGTTATGACCTCAAACGACGCAGCGCCGCGGTCAGGGCGCCCAACGGGCAGCCACCCATTGAACTTCATTCACGGCAATCCGATGATCGTTATTGGTGTCTAGTCGCGGGTCAAAGGCGGGATCGCCCATCCAGGTATTCCAGGCCTGACCGGCCAGAACCAGGTCTTGCGCATTGACGTGACCGTCGCCGTCCAGGTCGCCGGCCAGCGGTGCGCCGCCCACGAAGATCGTCAAGGCGTCGCTCCCAGCGCCGTTGCGATTGTCCCAGGCGGTCACAGTCACATGATAGACGCCAGCGGTGTAGTAGGTGTTGTAGGCCATCCCACCCCAGTAACTGTTGCCATCGCCCATGTCCCAATAGACATTGCCCACGACCCCGTCTGGATCATGGGTGCCCACGGTCGAGAAAACAACATTCAGCGGCGGCGGGCCAGCATATACCGACGCGCTGCCAACGACCACCGGCGTCCGATTGGGGGCTGTGGCGGCGACCAACACGGTGTTGCTTGTCTGCGCACCCTGACTATCGGTCACGGTGAGAACCACCACGTACGCGCCAGGCGTCGTGAAGGTGTGAATGGGATTGGCGTCGGTGGAGGTTGCGCCGTCGCCAAAGTCCCAGGCAAAACTGGCAATGGTTCCATCAAGGTCGGAGGATCCGGCCGAAGAGAAGGTAACGGTCAGCGGAACATCGCCGCCGGCGGCGCTGGCCGCGCTGACAGCAATGGGCCATTGATTGCCGCCAACACCGTAGCGCCCATACCCGACGCGGTTGGCAGCAAATGGCGGCTGATGACGCATCAGCGCCGCGGCAATCAAGGCAACGCCGCTGCTGGCAGTGATGGTTGGGTTCGCTTCGGCCGCTGGCGAGTTCGAGAAGAGAAAGCCGCGCGCATCCACAACAACGCCGCTGGGGCTGATGCGCATTCCAAAGAGGTCGCCGCGCGCATCCAGCATATCGAGATCGGTCAGGCGGTTGCGCTGATCGGTATAGACGACGATGAACCGATTGCCATCCCAGGCAACGCGCGGCAGGTATTGGTTGCCCCGCCAGGGGGTGGGATAGAAGACCGGCTGCAGCGTACCATCGGCGTTGATAAGACGCGCCACCAGGTCCGTCTCGACGCCGGAGGAAATCTCTGCTGATTGGACCAACAGGGCGACGGAGCCGTTGGACGCAAGCCCCACTTCAAAGATGCCGTTGCCCCCGGCCGTGGAAAATGGGCCATACAGATTCGTGCCCGCAGTCTTGCTGCCGTCCGCGTTGACAAAGACACCTACCGTATCGGCGCTGCTGTTGTCGTGGCTCCAGTTGCTGTGCCAGACCACAAACCAACGGCCGCCCAGGACCACCACCGCGGGCGGGGTGCGCAAGTAAAATCCACCCAACAGCAGCGGCGTTGAATCAAGCACGACGCCGTCGCTGCCACGCACACGTGCGGCAATCGCGTAGATGGTTTCTGGGGTGTATCCATAGCGCCGACCGGTGACTAAGAACGTATCGCCGAGGGCTGCCACGTCCGCGGCGCCAAAGCTGGAACTCATGACCAAAAACGGTGCGGGGTCAATCTTGGCGCCATCAGGTTGTAGGCGCTGCGCCACAATGCTGCTGCTGGTACTCCACGAGACCAGGTAGACTGAGCCGTTCCAGGCTACCGACGGATGCCCGGGACCGCTGTAGGTGTTTCCCTGGTCGAGTTGGACGGGGCCGGCCGTAGTCGGGTTGCCGTTCGCATCCAACGGCTGCGCCATCACCCGGAAGCCGGTGGCCGTGTCGCTGCGAAACACCACCATGGTGTGGCTCCCGCTGGTCGCCAAATCGGGTCGGCTTTGGCTGGGCGCGCCCACAGAGAGCGTCAAAGTCGGTCCCGCGGTTTGATTGGCCGCGATCGGCGCCGACACGATTTCATCATCGCTCATCGCCGCGTTGTAAACGGGCCACGCGATCTGCAAGCCGCCGCCCGGGCTGGGCGCAGTCGCACCGGTCATCAGACCGGGAAGGGCCACGCCGCCTGGATCGAGCACCTGACCAGCCGTATTGATGCGCGCCACCGAGACGCCGTTATACCCCCAGGCGGCGCGCCAGGTGACGCCGTCCCAGACCACGCGGGTGGCGCTGTCGTAGATTGGTTGGTGCGTCAACGAGATATTCACGCCTGCACCGTCCAGAAGCGCGCCTGTCGTAGAGATGCGCCCACCGACTACCGCCATCGAAAAATCGGGCTGCTGGGCATGCCAGACG
>JBGAVB010000024.1:0-14009 GCA_044228345.1 Anaerolineae bacterium
GGTTGCAGCGATTTCAATCGCCCAACCGGCCCCCATTCTGAAACGCACCCTGCACTGACAGCGGCCGCCGAATGAATTCGGGCCGAAAGGGCGTTCCGCCGCAAGGTCGGCCTCACGCCGACCGGCATCGCGTGCAGGCGCGGTTTGGCATCGTGTCTACGGCTGAACTACACCATGCCGTAGCCGCGCATGACTTCGAACTCGTAGATCAGTCGCTTCTCCTCAGCCATCACATGCAGGAACGCCTCGGCGCTCAGCTCCCTGCCGAACCAACTGAGATTCCCGGTCGGACGATTCTGCATTTGCTGGAAGAGACGCAGGTTCATCGCAGACGCGTCGGCCCCTTCGATCATGCGCACCGTCGTTTCCAGGGTCAACCACGCCCAACGAGCATCGAAGACGAACAGCGTGCAGCGAGGGTCATGACGCAGTCTTGCGGTGCGGACACGGTCCTGCGTTCCACTGCTCCACAGCTTGCCGTCAACGAGCGCCACGCCGACGCGCACGGCCCGCGGCGCGCCGTCATCACCAATGGTGATCATCGCCGCTGAGTGATTATTCTCCAAGAACGAACGCTGACTATCTGACAGGTTCATACCCTTCACCTTTCTGGTGCGCCGAGCCTTCCAGCGCAAGGGGCGATTTACCTCCGGCTGCTACCGCAGGCTGCACAAGGCTTGCCGAATCTCGCCTAAATGATACGCCGTGTGCACGATGGTCGCTATCGCGCCGCCGATCTGGTCCTCGCTTGACCACGCCGGCGTGTCGTGGATCAGCGCCTTGATGCGGTCATAGCTCGCGCGCAGCGACGACTTCAGCGCGTCCCATTCCTCGGCGGTAACGGCTTTCGTCTCACGCCAGATCTTGCCCCAATCCTGGCGCTCGAACTGCTGCGTGCGCACGCTCTTCTCTAGCACATCGAGATAGAACGCCACGTGTTTTACCTGGGCGGCCAATGTGGCGCACTTGCCGCCCACGGGGATAGAGGCTTCTTCGGCTGAGATCGTCGCCAGTGTTTCGAACAAGGAGGTGCCTTTATCGAGAAAGTAGCCATGCACGTTGTCAAAGGTTTCGTCGAGCAGGGCGTAAAGCGTGTTGGTGAAATGTTCAGTCTGAATTTGGGTGGTCATCGTTCACCTCAGGTGATTGAGCATGGTTAGGTTACAGAGAGGGGTAGATTATAGAACCTTTGTTCTGATTTGTCAACTGCCACGCGCTCGCATCCGCGCGATGTCACACCCGCAGCGGCCGCTTGTCTTTCGTACCTTGCCAGTGAAATTCTGGTACAACGAGTAAGAAATTCTAACGCAAAGACTCAAAGCCGCAAAGCGTTTTCTTAGCGTCTTTGCACCTTGCCGCCTTCGCGTTGAAGCATTTGGCTCTGGCTGGCCGGATCAGGGGCTGCTTGTGTGAGGCAGCACGACGGGCAGGCCGAGAAACTCACCATACCGCTGGGCCGCGGCGTTTATCGCATGATTCTCCGCCGTGGCCAAAGGCCGAAAAGGGGCGACTTCGATGACGACGGCGTGCTTCTTGAGGATGCGTTTCCAGACGCCTGTCACCACGCCATCTATCACCAGGGTTGGGATGAACATGCCGTTGTCGCCGGGGCAGATGCGCTGGGCGTAGGCGGGATCGAGCACGGCGCGGCGATCACCATAGCCGAGCACATATTCGTCGAAGCCAGGCAGAAGATAGGCCGACTGCATGCCACGGCTCGGAGCCGACGTGCTGCTTGGCATCCAGTACCCGCGCCCGGCAATGGTTTCCTGGATCAGATCCTTGCCGGCTGCCTCCAAGCCTCTCTTGACCTCTGCCGCCGTCAATCCTGCCCATCGCATCAAATCTTGCGCCGTGGCCGGCCCATGGCTGCTGAAATAGCGCCTGGTCAATGCAGCCAACGCCTCGTCGGACGCCAGGGGCTGGGTCGGTGGAATCCACTCGTCGAGCAGCGCGAACGTGTGCTGTTTTCCCTGTCTCGATCCAAAGCAGATCAGCCCCTCCTGCGCCGACCGCACGAGCAGATGGTAGCCGCGCTGGCCGGTCGTGGCAATGCCTGCCTGCTCCAGCGCATGCAACATTTCAGCGCGGGTGAGCTGCTTGCCGCCCTGAAGGACTTTAGCAAACACCTCTTTGCTGCGCGCAAACGTCGCCGCGTCCAAGTCAAGCTGGCGAGCGCGGCCGGCGCTGCCGGCAATCTCCCGCGGGGCGAGCAGCGCAAGCATCCAGCGTACATCGTTGGCGGCGACAAAATGCAGCGTGCCGCGCATCGGCCAGGTGCGCACAATGGTTCGCTCGGCAATCGCCTGTTCGATGCGGCGTTCGGTTGCGCCGGCCATGCGCAGCCCAATCGCCCACAGCGTCCCGCCATAATCCTGCGCCTGCAGTGCGCCCAACCAGGCGACGACATCGCCAGCCTCGGCGAACGTTGGCTGGGCGATGCCTTGATTTAGCAGCCGCGCAAGGGCAATGCGATCAGAGGCTGGCAAAGATGGCCGCCATCTTGTCGAGACACTGCTCCATGCCCATTTTGGACATTTCCATCATCTGGCCTTCCCGCCAACCATGCTCTGTCACGGTCAGCTCGGTCTTGTTGTCGCCCACGGCTTTGAAGGTGATCACCTGCAGCTGGCCCTGTGGGAAGTCGGCAGGCAACCCCATCTGCACGGGGTCAACGTTGTTGCCCTCTGGATCGGCCAGGTTGTGGATGTATTCGATGCGCTCCATCGGCACGATTTTTGTATAGGTCCACGTGCTGTACATATCCTGGCCGCCGAACTCCGCGGGCGCCCGCATGCAGACAAGCGATCTGCCGCCTTCTCGAAAATCAATGTCGGCGCTGGGACAGGAAAAATACTTCGGCCCCCACCACTGCTTGATATGGTCGGGGTCGCTCCAGGCTTTCCACACCAGCGCCAGGGGGGCGTCGAAGACACGCGTTATGATGAGGTTTCGCACCGGCGCGTGGTCTGCCTTTGCGGCGTCATGGCTGTCGTTCATCTCTCTTCTCCTTCTCTTGTGTCTGCAACTCCTTGAGATAGTCGGCCAGGCGATCGAAACGCTCACGCCATAAGTGCTCGAACGGCTTGACCCAATCGTGGATCGGCTGCAGCCCTTCGCCTTGCAGCCGATACAGCCGCTGCTGTCCTGCCTCGCGCACAGCGACAAGGCCGACCTCGCGCAAGACCCGCAGATGCTTGGAGACTTGCGGCTGCTTGAGCTCCAGCAAGGCGGCGATCTCATTCACCGATCGCTCACCTTGCGCAAGCAGGTCGAGGATTTGGCGGCGCTGTGGTTCCGCCACGGCGTTGAAGGCGTCCGAAGTTGTCGCTAAGCGTGCCATGCTGGTATTATATTCCGATATAGGAATATGTCAAATTCAGTACACCTTCATTCGCGTACATGCTATCGCGTCCTTTTTTGTCAAGTCGGCAGAAGTCTATGATAATTCTGGCCTGGGTGTGCGACGACGGCCGGCGATTCTCTTTTTTCTTTCCAACGCAGCAGAAGGCGCGCCCATCATCTACGCAACCGTTGGGCCGTAGTAGCGCATACGATCAGAAAGACTATAATAGGAATGTACCGAAGAAAATCCTCGTCGGACGAGAGAGGTTCCCTCGTCCACGGCTGCTATAGCCACGAAAGCAAACTTGTGATAACGACGCTCGTTAATCCTTTCACCGGAGGAGGCATGTTCAGAAAACGAACTTGGGCCGTGCTGGCGCTGAGCCTGCTGGCGCTGCTGCCCGGATGTGCGTCACGCGCCGCCACGGCGGGCGGCTCGGCGACCCCGGTCGCCCACGCGATTCAGAACACTGGCTCCGACACGCTGGTCAACCTGGCGCTGGCCTGGGCCGAGCGTTACATGCCTGAGCATCCTGGCGTGCGGATTTCTGTGACCGGCGGTGGATCAGGCACCGGGATCGCAGCCTTGATCAATGGCACGACCGATATTGCCAACGCCTCGCGGGCGTTGAAAAAGGAGGAGTTCGACGCCGCGCAGAAGAACGGCATTACGCCGGTCGAATTCGCCGTGGCACGGGACGCGATTGCCATCGTGATCAACCCTGCCAACCCGGTCAACGGGCTGACCCTGCCGCAGCTCTCTGACATATACCAGGGCAAGATCACGAACTGGCGGCAAGTGGGCGGCGAGGATCGGCCGATCGTTCTTCTTTCCCGCGAGTCGAACTCTGGCACTTACGTTTACTTCTTGGAGCACGTGCTCAGGCTGGGCGCGAAGAGCGACCTGCTCTTCTCGCCAGATACGCTCCTCATGCCATCATCCGAGGGGATCAGCGCTGAAGTACGCCAGAACCCCAATGCGCTCGGCTACGATGGTCTGGGTTATGTCACCTCTGATCAGAAGGTGGTCGCGGTGGCAAAAGACGCCAGCAGCCCCTACGTCAAACCATCCGTCGCCACGGTCAACGACGGCTCCTACCCGATCTCTCGCCCTCTGTTCATGGTCACAGCCGGTCAGCCTACAGGTCAGGTCAAAGACTACCTGGATTGGATCATGCATGACGGACAGGAGTTGGTCGTGGAGCTTGGGTTTGTGCCGCTTGAATAGGTTTGCCATGCTCAGGTCATTTTTTGCCCGCTGGAGTGAATTTGCCGTTGAAACCCTGATTCGCGTCTTGGGCTTCTCCACGGTTGCCTTTGTTCTGCTGATCTTTCTCTTTCTGCTGCGCGAAGGTTTGCCCGCGTTCTTCACCGTGGACGCAACCAACCTGTTCGGCGCCCGCTGGTACCCCACGTTCGACCTGTTTGGTATGCTGCCGCTCATTCTTGGCTCGTTGCTGGTGACGGTGACGGCGATCCTCATCGCGCTGCCGTTGGGACTGGCGACTGCGGTCTTCGTGCGCGAGGTGGCGCCGCCATGGGCGCGCGACCTGCTCAAGCCCATGATCGAGGTGTTGGCGGGAATCCCATCCGTGGTGCTGGGCTTTTTCGGCATCATCGTGCTGGCGCCGCTCGTTCGTCAGGTCCTCGGCGCGCCCACTGGGCTGACCGCATTCACCGGCGCGCTCATTCTGGCGTATATGGCCCTGCCCACGATGATCAGCGTGGCCGAAGATGCGCTCGACGCCGTGCCCAAAAGCTACCGTGACGCGGCCCTTGCCATGGGCGCGACCAAGTGGCAAACAATCTGGCGTGTGGTCGTGCCGGCCGGCCGCTCCGGCATCTTGACCGCGGTGATGTTGGGCATGGGGAGAGCCATCGGCGAGACGATGGCCGTGATGATGGTGACAGGCAACGCCGCGCGGCTGCCGCTCTCCCTCGACTCGCTCTTCCGCCCGGTGCGCACGATGACGGCCACGATCGCCGCGGAGATGGGCGAGGTGGCCCAGGGCAGTACGCACTATCACGTCCTTTTTGGCATCGGCATCATCCTATTCCTGCTGACCTTCGTGATCAATTTGGCCGCCGCCTCGGCCATGTTCCAGAAACGGCGACGAGGGGATTGCGATGAGGACAAACCCCAGTCATCGCCAGCGGATCGAACGCGCCGGCTATGCGCTGCTCACCGTGGCCGCGCTGGCCGTCGTCCTGCCGATTCTGCTGGTCATCGCGGCGATCCTGGTGCGCGGCATCAGCGCGATTAACTGGGAATTCCTGACAGCCATGCCCAGGAACGGCATGAAGGCCGGCGGCATCTTCCCCGCGATCATCGGTACGCTCCTGCTGACCCTGGGCACCGCGGTGGCCGCGATCCCTGTCGGCGTGGCAGGTGCGATTTATCTGGCCGAGTATGCCCGCGACACCTGGCTGACGCGCGCCATCCGCCTGGCCGTGGTCAACCTGGCCGGCATTCCGTCGGTGGTCTACGGGTTGTTCGGGCTAGGGCTGTTCGTGCTCTTTCTGCATTTTGGCACTTCGATTCTGGCCGGCTCGCTGACATTAGCGATCATGACGCTGCCGGTGATCATTAGCACGGCCGAAGAGGCGCTGCGGGCCGTGCCGGTCGAGTTCCGCACAGTCAGCGCCAGCCTGGGCGGCACGCGCTGGCAGGCGACGCGCACGATCGTGCTGCCGCAGGCGCTGCCCGGCATCATCACGGGCGTGATCCTCGGGCTGCTGCGCGCCGCAGGCGAAACCGCGCCGATTCTCTTCACCGTCGCGGCGTTCTATCTGCCGCGTCTGCCGCGCTCGCCGCTCGACCAGACCATGGCCCTGCCCTATCATCTGTACGTCATCGTGACGCAGGTGCCCGGCATGCCGCCAGAATTCCAATACGGCACCGCGCTGGTGCTCTTAGTCCTGGTGCTGTCGCTCAACGTGGCGGCGACGCTGATCCGCAGCCGCTTCCGACGGCAGAGAGAGTGGTAAACGCAGTCAACCTATGCCTGTGCAGACAACGATTCCACCCAAGATTCACATAGACCATGTCACCTACCATTACGCCGGCCAGCCCGTCCTGCGTGATGTGACGTTGGAGATCGCCGAGCATGCCGTCACGGTGCTCTTCGGGCCGGCGGGGAGCGGCAAGAGCACGCTGCTGCGGCTGATCAACCGACTGAATGACCTGGTGGACCACACCAAGTTGACGGGCCGTGTGCTGCTGGACGGGCAGGACATCTACGCGCCCGGTGTGGATGTATCGGCCCTGCGCCGCCGGGTCGGTATGGTGTTCGCGCTGCCGCTGCCGCTGCCGGGGACTATCCGTGAGAATATCGTGTACGGGCCGAAACTGGCTGGCGAGCGCGATCGCGCCCGTTTGGAGGAGATCGTCGTCCGCAGCCTGACCCAGGCAGCGCTGTGGGATGAGGTCAAGGATCGGTTGGATGGGCCGGCCAGCGCCTTGTCGGGCGGCCAACAGCAGCGGCTCTGCATTGCGCGCAGCCTGGCGCTGGAGCCGGAAGTGCTGCTGCTGGACGAGCCAACGTCAGGGCTTGATCCCATCTCGACGGCGAAAGTCGAGGATTCGCTGTTTCAGTTGAAGCGCCAATACACCATCGTGATCGTGCCGCACAGCATCCAGCAGGCGGCGCGCGTCGCGGATTACAGTGCTTTCCTGCTCATGGGCGAGTTGATCGAACAGCGGCGCGGCAACGAGATGTTTGTGACGCCGCAAGATCAGCGCACCGAAGACTACGTCACCGGCCGGTTTGGATAGACGATCACATCATGGGTAGGTTCGAATAAACGATATTGATGAACAAATTCACGGTTGACCGACTCAGTTTTTATTACGGGGCCAAGCGCGCGCTGACCGATGTCTCCATCAGCATCCCTGATCGGCAAATTACGGCGCTGATTGGGCCTTCAGGCTGCGGTAAGTCTACCTTCTTGCGCTGCCTCAATCGGATGAACGACACCATCCGCGGCGCGCGCGTCACGGGAAGCGTGCTGCTGGATAACGAGGATATCTACGCGCCCGACGCCGACGTGGTGGGACTGCGACGCCGGGTCGGCATGATCTTTCAACGTCCCAATCCCTTTCCGCAATCCATCTTCGCCAACGTCGCATTTGGCCCCACCGTGCTGGGAATGGCGCGCGGGGGCGAATTGAGGGACATTGTAGAAGCGAGCCTGCGCGGGGCCAACCTATGGGATGAAGTTAAGGACAACCTGCGCGGCGATGCACTTGGCCTGTCGTTAGGTCAGCAGCAGCGGCTCTGCATCGCGCGCGGGATCGCGGTCAAGCCCGAAGTGATCCTGATGGATGAGCCGTGCTCCGCGCTCGATCCAATCGCGACCCTGAAGGTCGAAGAGCTGATGCGCGAGCTCGCGCGGGACTACGCCATCGTGATTGTGACTCACAACATGCAGCAGGCGGCGCGCGTGTCTGATCTGACCGCGATGATGATGCTGACCGAAGACCAGAAATCAGGCACCATCATCGAGATCGGCGCGACCGCGGCGATCTTCTCCCGTCCGCAAGATCAGCGCACCGAAGATTACGTCACGGGCCGGTATGGGTGATCGCGTCTCAAACGAGCACATTCAAATTGGGGAGCGGGTCGGGCGATTGAAATCGCTGCAACCACTGCAAAGCCTCCCTTCGGAGGCTGCGCCCCCAAACCGAAATGCACCCCTCTCAAACGAGCACGCCCTCCTCCAGATCAGAGCGCTCGAATTGGCTGTTATACAGCTCGGCGTAGAAGCCGTTGCTCGCCAACAGTTCATCGTGCGCGCCTTGTTCAACGATGTTGCCATCGCGCATGACCAGGATCAAATCAGCGTTGCGAATGGTGGAGAGCCGGTGGGCAATGATGAAACTGGTGCGGCCAGCCATCAGGCTTCCCATCGCCTTCTGAATAAGCAGCTCCGTATGCGTATCCACCGAACTGGTGGCTTCGTCCAAGATCAGCATGGGCGAATCGGCGAGAAACGCGCGCGCAATCGTCAGGAGCTGCTTCTGCCCCTGCGAGATGTTGGTGACTTCCTCGTTCAGGACGAAACCGTACCCATCAGGTAAGGTGCGGATGAAGTGATCCACGTGCGCTGCTTGCGCCGCCGCGATGACCTCGGCCTCGGTGGCGTCCGCGCGCCCGTAATGAATGTTTTCCAGGACTGAGCCGTTGAACAACCAGGTGTCCTGCAGCACCATGCCGAACATCTGACGCACGTCGGCGCGCGTAAACTGCTTGACGTTTTGCCCGTCAATGCAGATTTCGCCCTCATCCACTTCATAAAAGCGCATGAGCAGCTTGACCAGCGTGGTCTTGCCGGCGCCGGTTGGGCCGACAATCGCGACTTTTTGCCCAGGCTGGATCTTCGCCGAAAAGCCTTTGATGACCGGCTGGCCCGGCTGATAGCCAAAATGCACATCCCGAAATTCTACGCCTCCCCGCACCTGCTCCATGCTGATTGGAGCAGCCGTGTCGGGGGTTTCTTCGGTCCCTTCGAGGAACGTGAACACCCGCTCCGCGGCGGCGACGGTGCCTTGCAGCACGTTCGATGTGTTCGCCAGCTGCGTGATGGGCTGCGTGAATGAGTTGACGTACTGAATGAACGCCTGGATGTCACCCACGGTAATCGCCTCCAACCAGCCGCCCAAAATGACCACGGCGACATAGCCAAGATTGCCAATCAGGCGCATGACGGGCATCATGATGCTGGAAAAGAACTGCGATTTCCACACCGAGCCATACAGCGTGGTATTGTACTGGTCGAATTTGGCAATGCTTTTGTCTTCGCCGTTGAAGGCCTTGACGATCAGATGACCGCCAAACATTTCCTCCACGTGGCCGTTGACATGGCCGAGGAAGTCCTGCTGTTCGCGGAAGAAACGCTGCGATTGTTTGATGACTTGCATCACGACGATCATCGAAAGCGGGACAATCGTCAGCGCAACCAGCGTCATCTGCCAGGAAATGGAAAACATCATTACCAGCACTCCCACCACCGTCACCAACGAAGTGATGATTTGGGTCAGGCTCTGATTGAGGGTCTGGTTGATGGTGTCTACGTCGTTGGTGAGCAGCGAGAGCACCTCGCCGTGCGGCGTGCTGTCGAAATAGCGGAATGGCGCGCGATTGATTTTCTGCATCATCTGGCGGCGCAGCTCATACGTGACCTGAATCGCAACGTCCGTCATCAGCCAACCTTGCAAGTAGCTGAGCACAGACGAGAACAGGTATAAGCCCAGCGCGGTAAGCAAAATGCGCCCAATAACATCGAACGGCACATCCCCCGTTCCCGCCAGCTTGGCCACAATGCCATTGAAGAGCTCCGTCGTGGCATTGCCCAAGATCTTGGGGCCGATAATCGAGAAGACGGTCGAGCCAATCGCCAGTGCGAAAACGACAATGATCTTGAGGCGATAGGGGGCCAGGTAGGCAGTCAGTTTGCGCAGCGTGCCGGAAAAATCGTGCGGCTTTTGCACGGGCATCCCCATCATATGGCCGCCCGGCCCGCGGCCTGCGGGGCCGCCACGGCCTGGGCCAGGTGCAAAGGAGGGAGAAGAATTTCGCTGTGGCGTTGTCATGCCAGCGCCTCCTGTTGTTTCAACTGCGAAAGGGCAATCTCGCGATAGATTTCATTAGTTTTCATCAACGCCTCGTGCGTTCCCTGCCCAATCAGACGGCCTTCGTCCAGCACGAGAATCTGGTCAGCATTCTTGATCGTGGCCACCCGCTGCGAAACAATCAGCACGGTGCTGCCGCGCAGATGTCTCACCAGCGCCTGCCGCAAACGCGCGTCGGTCTTGTAATCGAGCGCGGAGAAGCTGTCGTCGAAGATGTAGATGGGCGCACGTTTGACCAGCGCGCGGGCAATGCTCAGGCGCTGCTTTTGTCCACCGGAAAAGTTGACCCCGCCCTGGGAGACGTCCGCCTGCAAACCTTCGGCGCGCTCACGCACGAAATCCGCGCCCTGGGCAATTTGCAGCGCCAACTGCAGTGTCTCGCCAGCGGCATTCTCATCCGCATAGCGCAGATTGCTCTCAATCGTGCCGGTGAACAAGTTGCTGCGCTGCGGCACATAGCCGATCTTGTCGCGCAGTTCTCTGAGCGCCACTTCACGCAGATTCACTCCATCCATCAGGATTTCGCCGTCCGTGACATCGAAAAAGCGCGGGATGAGATTGACCACGGTGGATTTTCCGGAGCCGGTCGTTCCCATGATGCCGACCGTTTGCCCAGGTTCGATGGTGAAGGAAATACTATGGAGCACATCATCTTCCGCGCCTGGATAGCGAAAGGAAACGTTGCGGAATTCGATGGCCGGGCGAAACGACGCCGAAAAATGCGTGGGCTGAGCGACGTCCACGACCGACACGGGCATCTCCAACACATCGGCAATGCGGTTGGCCGAGACATCGGCGCGCGGGAACATGATGAAAAGCATGGAGAGCATCAAGAAGGCGAAAACGATCTGCATGGCATACTGCATGAAGGCCATCATATCGCCGACCTGCATTTGCGCCTGCGCCACCTGGTGCGCGCCGACCCACAGGATGAGCAGTGTGGCCCCATTCATGATCAACATCATGAAGGGCATCATGACCACGAACAGCCGGTTGACGAAGAGGTTGGTGCTGGTCAGGTCGCGATTGGCAAGGTCGAAGCGCTTTTCCTCGTGATGTTCACGGTCGAAGGAACGCACGACCATCATGCCGGTCAGGTTCTCGCGCGCGACCAGGTTCAAGCGGTCTACCAGTGATTGGATGATGCGGAATTTGGGCAAGGCAATCGAAAACGCGGTGATGATCATCACCAGGAGCAAACCCACCGCCAGCGCGATCGTCCACCACATGGAAGGACTCTTGCCCACGGCGCGAATGATGCCGCCCACGCCAATGATCGGCGCGTAGAAGACCATGCGCACCATGATGCCCATGACGTTCTGCACTTGCGTGATATCGTTGGTGGCGCGGGTGATGAGCGAAGCGGTGGAAAAATGCTCGAATTCCGCGCCCGAGAAGCGCATCACTTTTTCGAACAGTACGCGGCGCAGGTTGCGCGCCAGCCCGGCGGCAATCTGCGAACCGAGCAAACCGACCGTGATGGTGGCGACCGCGCCGAGCAGGGCAATCAACAGCATCTGCCCGCCCACGCGCAGGGTGTAGGCGTTCTGAATAGCCACGGTGTCCATGCCAAGCGCCTCGTACTCCGCCAACGCGGCGTGCGCGGCCGCTTGCAGAAGCGCCTTCTCGCCGCCCATCGCGGCAAAACGTTGATCCACCGATGCGCCGAGCTGCAGGCGCTGCGCTTCGGGCATGCGTTTCAACAGGGTGAAAATATCTGTCCCGGCCGGAAGCTTCGACAGATCGAATCCGCTGTTGGGGAAAAGCGTGGCCGCCTGGGCCGGGTTGCGCGCGATTTGATCCAGCCCATAGAGCAGCAACATCGGCCTGGTAAGGAGGGTCGTGAGGCGGGCGCGCGTGGCCGCGTCGGCGTCCTTCAGCGCGTACAGCGGAGCCTCTTTCAGCGCCGGGTACTGCTGCAGCAGCCGGTCATGGTCTGGATTGGTCGCATCCACCAGCGTGTAATGGGACAGCACTTCTGCTTGTTCCGGCGCGGTCAAGAAGAGCGCCAGATGCTCGACCGTCGTCTGACGCATGGCCTGCGGTACTGGGCTGTCTACGCCGCTCTGTTGAATGCCGATGTTGACGATGCGCGACATGTAATCTGGCAGCGCCAGGTCGGCATTGGCTTGCAAGAAGAGCAAGGCCACGGCGATGATCAGCATCAGCCAGAAGGGTTTCAGATACTTCAGAATACGGGTCATACACGCTCCTCAAAACTGGGTTAGTTCAAAGATGAGGTCTGAAACGAGGCGGGGGCTTTGGTATTGTCGAGTTCGGCTAATTTGTCCGCCAGCAAACGCAGCGCGGCGCTCAATTGGGCTGCTTCGTCGTCCGTCAACTGCTGCAGGACACCCATCCAGGCTTGCTGCGCATCCAGCCCACCCTGCAAAACCTCGCGGCCTTCGGGAGTGAGCGAAAGACGTTTGCTGCGCCGGTCTTGCGGATGTTCAATGCGCAGGACAAGCCCTTGCTGCACAAGCTGGTCGAGCGATTGGCTGACCGCGGCGTTGGTCACGCCGAGATGGTCGCTAATCATCGAGATGTTGCACCCTCCCTGCTGCTCGTGCGCGTGAATCTGGCGCAGGGAGAACATCTGCGCCATCGAAAGGCCGTGCGCTTTGGCATAGAGCCAAAAGCTGCGCATCGAGAGGTGCATCAGGCGGCTGGTGGTGAGTCGCAAAACGTCTTTCAGCTCTTCGTGGATCATCGCAATCATTTCAATTCTCTAATAAGTTAAGCATACTAATATATTAAGCCGTCTTGTCTTTTTTGTCAAGATACAACCAGCCCGAAATGGCCCACATGGATCAAGCGCAAAGGCAGCGCACAGTCAACCACAAAATGCACATGCGGGGGTGGGTGAACGCACAGAAATGGCAGATCAAACGCCAATCGGCAGCTTCTCTGCGTTCTCTGCGTTCTCTGTGATCTCTGTGATCTCTGCGGCAGAAAAGCCAGGCTGCATTGGGAACGGCGGTAGATCGCGCAGAGGACTTGACAAGGGGAATGAATCAGACTATAAGCGTGGCAGCGCGAGGCGCCGTGAGTCAGGAGAACAGAAAATGTTGGTCATCAAGAACGCCGCCATCTACACCCCCGATCACCTCATCGAACCAGGCGCGGTGTTGGCGGATGCCGGCCGCATTCAAGCCGTGGGGCCGGCCGCGGACGTACCCTGCCCAGACGCCGCGCAGGTGATTGACGCCGCCGGGCTGCTCTTGGCGCCGGGCTTCATAGACCTGCAGATCAATGGCGCGTTCGGCGACGACTTCACGTCGGATCCGGGGAGCATCTGGCGCGCGGCCGAACGGCTGCCCCGTTTCGGCGTGACCTCCTTCTTGCCCACCCTCATCAGCGCGCCTCTTACCCAGATCGCCGCGGGCCAACGGGCGGTGATCGCAGGCCAGCCCGCCGGCTTCCGCGGCGCGCGGCCGTTGGGGCTGCACGTCGAGGGGCCGTTCCTCAACCCGCGCAAGAAGGGCGCCCACCATCTAAACCACCTGCGCCCGCCCGATCTCAATGCGGTGGCTGACTGGTCGCCTGCAACCGGCGTTCGCCTGGTGACGCTGGCGCCCGAACTGCCGGGCGCGCTGGAGGTCATCGCGGCGCTTTCCGCGGCGGGCGTCCTGGTGAGCGCGGGCCATTCGATGGCGACCTACGACCAGGCACTGGCTGGCTTCGACGCGGGCGCGCGCGGCGGCACGCATCTCTTCAACGCCATGCCGGTGTTGGGGCATCGCGACCCGGGCCTGGCTGGCGCACTGCTGACCGACGACCGCATGACCGTTGGCTTCATCGCCGATGGCATTCACACCCATCCCGCGGTGATCAAGCTGGTGTGGCAGGCGCTGGGCAGCGGCCGGCTGACCCTGGTGACTGACGCGATGGCCGCCCTGGGGATGCCGCCGGGCCGCTATCGGCTGGGCGACGGTGAGGTGATGGTGGATGCCGTAAGCTGCCGCCTGGCCGATGGCGCATTGGCCGGCAGCATCTTGTCGCTGGATCAGGCGCTGCGCAACCTGATCGCGGC
>JBGAVB010000250.1:0-4575 GCA_044228345.1 Anaerolineae bacterium
TGACCATCCATGGCGACGATGCGCGTCACGGTCGCGTCCGCGTCCAGCGAGCGCAGCAGCGCCATACCCAGCGGCGTCGAGGCGCCTGTGACGGCGACGATGCTCATGTCAGGCAGCGGTCTCCGTGACGAGACCTGAGATCAGCCGCCGCAGCAAGTCGAGCGTGCGATTGCCAATCCAGCGCTGCGTGACTTCGCCGGCGCCGCCCAAGAGAAAATGTCGGGTCAGTTGGCCGCCGACATGCACCAGGGCGAGGTAGGACTCGCCGCGTTCTCCACTGTACAGCGTTTCATGCGCCTCCATCGTGCCAATGATCGCCAGGGTATAGTCAGCGCCGACGCGACGCTGAAACGCCTGCGCCGCGGCTGATGCCAGCTCCGCCGAGGGCCACGCGCTGTCGGCTGGTATGTCAGGCAAAGCGCCGCGGAGAGAGACGAGATCTGGCGTGACCAGCGCAGCCGCCAGCACGGCCGCATCACCCGTTGCGCGCAGCCATTGGGTCAGCGCGCCGGCCGTGTTCGATTCGATGATCGCCAGGGTTTTCCCTTGCTGCCGCAGCAGACGGGCCACCACTTCTTCGAGCGACTCCGTGTCCACGCCGTAGATGAAAACGCCCAAGCGCTGGCGAATCTCAGCCTCCACGGGCGCGACCATGGCGTCAGCCTCGGCCTCGGTAGCCGCCTTCGCCGTAATGCGAATATCGGTTTGTCCTGGGTGCGCCAGCAAGCCGACGGTTGGATTCGCCAGGAGTTCCAAGTCGCCGATGAGCGTATCCACGTTGCTTTCGCCGATGCTGCACGTGCGCAGGACGCGTGACTTGATGACGGACGGCTGTGCGCCCAGGCGTGCGCGCAAATAGGGAAGAACGGCGGTTTCCATGAGGTGCTTCAGCTCACGCGGCACACCGGGCAGGCTGATGATCGTGCTGGCCCCGGTTTCCAGGATGAAACAAGGCGCGGTGCCCACCGGATTCGTCAGCTTGAGGCTGCCTGCCGGGAGCAGCGCCTGGCGCCGGTTGTTCTCATCGGGCTGGCGTCCCCAGCGCGCGAACATGGTCTTGATTTCTTCCCAAGCGGAAGGCACAAATTCCAGCGCACGACCGGTGGCCTGCGCGATGGCCTCACGCGTCACGTCATCCACGGTCGGCCCCAGGCCGCCGCTGGTAATCACCACATCGCTGCGCTGGCTGGCCTGTTGAAGGACGCCGGTAATACGCTCGACGTTGTCGCCTACCGTGGTCTTGTAATAGAGGTCAACGCCAATGGCCGCCAACTGCTGCGCCAAGTAAGCGGCGTTGGTGTCCACAATCTGCCCAAGCAGCAGTTCTGTGCCAATGGTGACGATTTCAGCCTTCATGGAAGGCAATTTTACCACAGTGCACGGGGTTTACGAAATGAGCAACGGCAAGCAAAGTGCGTGCAACCAACGCCGCCCGACCGTGAACGGATCGGGCTACCAGGTGGAAGGCCGATGCGGCCTGGCAGCCGCCCGACCGTGAACGGATCGGGCTACGAGGTGGAAGCCCCTGCCGGGCCTGACAGCCCCGCAGGGGCTTGCATCTTGTAGCCGGATGGCCTTTGGCCTCCGGCGGAGTTGGTAGCCGCCCCCCACCCCACGTGTGGTTGACGAAATGAGCCGGCGCGGGTAAAGTTCTGGCCGTAGCTGTCGTCAGGGCGAAGACACAACTGACGCCAGTGTTCGGGTTATTATTGGATGAAAAGGCGAAAGGACGATGAATACACTAACCAGCAGCGAGTTCTACGATCGCTTGGCGGATCTGTTCGACGTGATGACCGACTGGCGCAGCCGGCTCGCGTTCGAACTGCCCTTCCTGCAGCAGACGCTCAACGGCCATGCTGCGCACAGCGTGCTCGATGTGGCGTGCGGGACTGGCGGGCACGCCATTGCCCTGGCGCAGGCAGGCTACCGCGCGACCGGCGCGGATGTCAGCCCGGCGATGATCGCGCGAGCGCGCGAGCACGCCGCGCAGGCCGGCGTCAGCGTGCCGTTCGTGGTCAGCGACTTCGCACGGCTGGCGTTGGAGGCGCCAGAGATGTTCGATGCGGTGCTTTGCCTGGGCAACTCCCTTCCGCATCTTCTCTCCCTCGCCGCCCTGCAGCAGGCGGTGCAGCAGATGCGCCAACGCCTACGCCCTGGCGGCGTCTTGATCGTACACAACTTGAACTACGATCAACGTCTCAAAACGCAGCCGCGCTTCTTTGCAGCCAACGGCAGCGCCGACAATCTGGTCTGGCGCTTTGCCGACTACGGCGCCGAGTTCATCACCTTCCAC
Organism: Anaerolineae bacterium; assembly: GCA_044228345.1. GTDB lineage: Bacteria > Chloroflexota > Anaerolineae > SSC4 > Amarolineaceae > Amarolinea. The sequence continues at coordinate 2,294 of JBGAVB010000250.1, forward strand.
ACGGCCCTGTTCGAACGTCGAAACGATGCGTGGACGGTGCGCGTCAACAGTACGCTGCAGCGGCCGCTGCTGGCAGTCGAGCTGGACGAGGCTGCCCGCCTGGCCGGTTTCGTCAACCTGCGTCATTTCGGCGCGCTCGATGGCTCGCCGTTCGACCTGGAGCGCTCGGGCGACCTGGTGCTGGTGGCTGAAGCGCCTGGCGAGCGACCTTGACATCTGCGCTGCTTGAGCCTGGCGATATGGTTCCTGTGGCGCATGGCAACGCGACGCTTTCGATGAACGCAATGCCTGATGTAGGTCATGGCGGATGACGCCAGACAGGACGTATCATAGCCTGCACAGAAGTCGTCAGCTAATCGGATCGTTGTTTCGCACAACACATCGCAATGACGCGAGCGTCCACGGAGGGACAAGATGCCAGTTCGAAAAGTAAAACCGGTGCCGAGCGATCTCACCATCGCGCAGTCGGCCACGATGCTGCCCATTCTCGACATCGCCGCATCGCTGGGCCTGACCATTGATGATATTGATCTCTATGGCAAGTACAAAGCCAAAGTCCATCTCGATGTCCTCGATGATCCACGCTTCAAGAACCGCCCCAACGGCAAGTACGTTGACGTGACGGCCATCACGCCGACGCCGCTGGGCGAAGGCAAGACCACCACCACGGTTGGCCTGACGCAGGCGTTGGGCTTGTTGGGTCAGCGCGCCATCACCTGCATCCGCCAGCCTTCGATGGGGCCAACGTTTGGCATCAAGGGCGGGGCCGCGGGCGGCGGCTATTCACAGATCGTGCCGATGGAGGATTTCAATCTGCATCTGACTGGCGACATCCACGCCGTCACCGCAGCCAACAACCTGCTGGCCGCAGCGATTGATGCGCGCATCCTGCATGAGGACACTTACGACGATGCCAAGCTGACCGGCATGGGGCTGCGGCGGCTGGCGATTGACCCCTACGCAATCACCTGGCAGCGCGTCCTCGACGTCAACGACCGTGCGCTGCGCAGCATCATCCTGGGTCTGGGCGACAAGACCGACGGCCGCCCGCGCGCCTCCGGCTTTGACATTGCCGTGGCGTCAGAGATCATGGCCATCCTGGCCTTGACGACGGGGCTGAAGGATATGCGGGCGCGCCTCGGGCGCATGGTCATCGGCTACAGCAAACAGGGCAAGCCGGTCACGGCTGAAGACATGGGCGCGGCGGGCGCGCTGGCGGTGCTGATGAAGGACGCTATCAAGCCCAACCTGATGCAGACGCTCGAAGGCACGCCCGCGCTGGTTCACGCTGGCCCCTTCGCCAACATCGCGCACGGCAACTCCTCCATCCTGGCCGACCAAATCGCGCTCAAGTTGGGCGACTATGTGGTGACCGAGTCCGGCTTCGGCGCGGACATCGGCATGGAGAAATTCATGGACATCAAGTGCCGCTACTCCGGCCTGCGTCCAGACTGCGTCGTTTTGGTGTCCACCATTCGGGCGCTCAAGATGCACGGCGGCGGGCCGAAGGTGGTGGCAGGCCGCGCGCTGGATAAGGCGTACACCGATGAGAACATACCGCTGCTGGAAAAGGGCGTAGCCAACATGCAGCGCTGCGTTGAGATTGCGCGGCTGTACGGTGTGCCGGTCGTCGTGGCGGTCAATCGTTTTACCTATGACACCGCCGCGGAGATCGAAATCGTCAAGCGCGCCGCGGAAGAGGCCGGCGCGGCCGCGGCCGTCATGAGCGACCACTGGGCCGAAGGCGGCGAAGGTGCGCAAGAATTGGCGCACGCGGTGATGGATGCCTGCGAGCAGGCAAAACCAGAGGACTTCCAGTTCCTCTATCCACTCGAGATGACGCTCAAGCAGAAGATCGAGACGATTGCCACCAAGGTCTACGGCGCCAAGGACGTGGTCTATGATCCTAAGGCCGAGCAGCAGTTGAAGGCGTATGAAGAGGCCGGCTTCGGCAATCTGCCGATCTGCATGGCCAAGACGCACTTGTCGCTCTCGCATGAGCCAACCTGGAAAGGCGTGCCCAAAGGCTTCACCTTACCCGTCCGCGAGGTGCGCGCCTCCGTCGGCGCCGGGTTCATCTATCCCTTGTGCGGCGAGATGCGCACCATGCCCGGGCTGCCCTCCAAACCCGCGTTCATGAACGTGGATTTTGATGAGCAGGGCCGTGTGACTGGCCTGTTCTAATATCATCAGCGTCTCCCCGGATACGATTGGCTCACACAAAGTCACCAAGACACAACGAAGCGCTTGGCATCTTGGCGGCTTGGTGGCTTTGTGTGAGG
>JBGAVB010000251.1:0-4552 GCA_044228345.1 Anaerolineae bacterium
GGTGCAGGCCGGTGTGCTGTCCCTGACTGAGCAATACCTGCTGGATCGCTACGACTTCGAGCCAGGGGATTTTGTAGCGGGGCAGGCGACGCCGCCAAAGCCCCCAGTTGCCCCCGCAGCGCCACTGTCGGCAGCCAATGACCTACCGGCCCACCAGCCACCCGCGGGCGTCATGCTGGCCGCGCCAAAGCCGCAGCGCTTCACCCATGACCAAGAGGCGGTCGAGACTCTGATCGATGCCGCCCTGGCCCAGGCCGCGAGCCCGATCCCAGCCGCCAAGATCCGCGCCGCCATCCTGGCCGCGACGGACCCCGAGGACCTCATGGAGCGCCTGGCCAAGCTCTACGGTGGCGAGGATGCGGTCGCCTTCCAGGATTTGATGGCAAAAAGCCTGTTTGCCGCTGATGTGCTGGGCTTTGTCAACGCCGGGGACCGGGTGAACGGTGGACAGCTTCCGCAAGCGGAGCCCACGCGATGACAGCGAAGCTCAACGAAGCCCGCCAACCCTGCATCGGGTGCCGCCACCTGCGCTCCTTCGCGTGCCCGTTCGAGCCGTGGATCTGCGTCCTGGGGGCCTGCTTCGGCGTGGCGCCCTGTCGCTTTGAGCCGAGGGCGGCGCCGTGAGTGTTGCGCTGGCCGCCGATGGCGGCCCCATCGCCACGCCAACCCCCATGCATCCGCTGCCGTTCAAGGAGGCTATTGCGTGGGCTAAGGGCCGCCGCGTGACCTTGCCTGACGTCTACTACGGCGAGCTGCAAGGGCTGGCCAGGGCCATGTCCTTCAGTGTCGCCGGCATCGCCAAGCTCGATCAACTCCAGGCCGTCAAGGACAGCCTGACCGAGGCGCTTGAGACCGGCGAGACCCTGCGCGACTGGCAGAAGCGCGTGCGCTCCGGTGCCATCGGCCTGGACCTGCCAGCGCACCGCCTGGAGAACATCTTCCGCACCAACATCCAGGGCAACTACGCCCGCGGACGCTGCGAGCAACAGAAGCGCACCGCGGAGGCGTTCCCGTGGCGCATGTACGATGCCATCAACGACAGCCGCACTCGCCCAGCCCATGCAGCGATGGATGGCTTCGTGGCGCGGCATGACGACCCGGTTTGGCAGACTTGGTACCCGCCATGTGGTTATTCGTGCTTCCTTCCAGGAACGCTGGTTAGCGGCGACTTCGAGATTGGGCTAAAAGCCTGGTACTCGGGGCGCGCCGTGGAAATAATCGCGACGCATGGCAGCAGGCTGTCCGTTACGGTTAATCACCCCATACTGACCAGCAAGGGCTGGATCAAGGCGGGCCAACTCAAGGAAGGTGACGATCTTCTTGGCTATCAGTGCCGCATCGACGGGGGCGTTGGCGCGCCCATTGTGGGTTCTGATGGTTCGCTTCGGGATGTAGACGACGAGCAGGCTCCATTCGCGGTCGAACAGATATTCGATGCGCTCGCGGCGCAAAGATTTGGACGCGCTGATCGTGCTGCGTTCGATCTCTATGGCGACGCGCTCGACTTCAAAGGCCATGTCCAGGTTGTAGGGGCCGCAAGCGAATTGATGGATGGGGTTTATGCCGATGGCATGCAGAGCTGCAAGGATGGTCCGCTCAACGTGGGAGACCATGTAGCTGTTGGATTTAGGGACGAACAACTGAACCCCGCGGGCGCGTCTTTCACGCCTCCCGTGTTGAAGATCGTTCCCAAGTTCTTTCAGGCGCTTTTTGACGAACGGCTCAGACATACCAACCGTATTGGCAATTTCTTTGCGACTTCCGCCCTGATAAAGCATCTTCGTCAGCTTTTCGTCGAGGTGTGTCACGCGACGCCTCTTGGTGCCTTCCCAAGCCGCTTGACACTGGCGCTCAACCGCCTGGCGGTCTTCCTTCATCACGCTCCATTTCAGCGTTTCGGCCTCGCTTTGGCCACGCAACGTGACGCCATGGCGCTTCAACCAGTCGCCGATAGCTTGCCGGCTGGTTCCAAGGTTGTCAGATATGGCCTTGAGGCTTTCCCCTCCAACATATCTGGAGACCAGGCTTGCCGGGTCTTCAGGAGACCATCTGGCGTTTTCCATGGGCCTACCGCGCTTGATTCTGTAAGCGTCCTGCGGCGAGCGGCGTTCGACTCCGTGGTCGCGCAGCAGCCGGCTGAACATGCAGTCACTGATGCCGCGCTCTTTGAGCAATTGGCACATGGCTGCACCGGACTGATAAAGCGCGACAAGGTCGCTGGCGTCAGGCACTTCTCGTTTAGCGGGCATGTTTATGATTTCCAGACGGCGAACGGATTGATTTCAGCGAATGGAATCATAACATCAAATTGCCGGTGTCGGGTCATTGCCCTAACCGACAAACAAGCCGCCCGCTTCCAGGCCGCGGACGCCAAGCGGATGCAGGACCCCGAGCTTGCCGATGCCCGGGCCACCGCCAAGCCGGACAAGGGCTGGGACTACAGCGTATGCAGCGACCCCACCGAGGGGCTGCGGCGGGCGGTGGAGGCCAAGCGCCCGCGGACGGACCATCGGCTGATGGGCGCGCATGATGAGGCCGTTGCGGTGGAGGCCAGACGGATCGCCGCCGTGAAAGCGGCCATCGAAGCCGCGCGTGACGACTGCCTGGCCTTCGGCAAGGCGAACAATCGCGAGCGCATGATCCTGATCGATGACGCGACCGGGCGCGAGCTTGGCCGTGTAGATGGCACGCAATCGTCGGTGGCTTTCACCGGCGACATGAATCGCATCCTGCAAGACTCGCGCAACCGCGTGCGAATCGTCCACAACCATCCCTCATCTGGCAGCCTGTCGCTGTCTGACTTGATCGCTGTCTACGTCCACAAGGGATCCAGCGCAATCGAGGCCATCGGCCACGATGGCTCGCTCTATATCGGTGGCGCCGCCAGCGGTGGCGTTGCCGATGGGGTGACGTACAGCGCGGCGCTCAAGGCCGTGCAGAGCGCGTTCATGACCGAGGTTGTGGCGGGGAATATGTCCGCCCACCAAGCGGGCGATATGTTCTGGCACGCCGTGAACACAGCCCTGGCGCAGGCCGGCATTATCTCCTACCGCGCTATACTCTCAGTGCGCAGGCAGGAAACGCTTGACGGCCTCGGCGAGGCGTTCGACGCCGCCGTCAAGGCGGCTGTCGCAGCGATCAAAAAGCAGGCGAAGCCATGATGATCATCGACCCGCCCGTTACCCCATTCAGCCCGGAGGCGGAGCTTCGCGCCTGGCTTGAGGCGCTCGCTGAGATGCCGCAAGAAGACCCGGCGGTGATCGATGCGACGGCGCAGGCGCGCGCCTGTCTAGCAGGCGCGGAGGGGTGATCAGGCATCTCCATTCCTAGCGGTGGCCTTGCTGCGCTGGTGCAGCGTGGCCGCCTCATCAAGCAGCGCCCCAAGACTCTTCCCGCTCCTCTCCTTTTCCGCCGCCAGATAGCGCGCCGTCTCCGGCGCCACCTTGGCGGCGATCTGCACTTTCTTCTTGCCAGCCGGAAGCGGCGGGCGGCCGACTGGGTTGGACATAATCAGCTCCAGAACCTCCGTACAAACTCCATATTCGCTACGTCCATGGCATTGCTGTCACTTTCGCGCCGCATCCGGATGACAGCGGCGGCCACGGTCATCGCTGCTGGCTCTCGCAGCCACGTCAGTGGGTCATCCTTCCCCCAGATCGGCAGTGGATCGGCCGGTCCATATGCCTGGCCGTTCACCACGGCAACGGGTATCCCGTATGAGGAAGCCGCGTGTTCGTCGGTGATCGCCACGGGGGTCGTAGCGCCTTCTACGGTGATGATGATGGTGGTCATTTTTCTCTCCGGCTGTGCTTTAGTTACTCGATTACCCAGCCCATCTCGCTGGCTTTCGCCAGCATCTTGGCCTTGTAAGATTCCGTAATTGTGGAGCCGCCCACAGGCTTTCCATCTTTGAAGTTGATGGCCACATAAGGCTGCGCTTCGGTGCTGCTTTGCACTTTATACGAGCCTTCGTAAGTCGCCGCCTCTTCGCGATTCATAATGATCGTGGCGCCCATCGGGTTGCTGATCTTGGTGGCCATCTCATCTCTCCGGCTTTGGTCGGGGCCCTTCCCCTTCCTGTAATTACAGTATAGCCGATATTATCTGAGATGCAAGAGTTTCGGAAAACTTTTTTCCGGCTGCCCTGACAACTCCTTGACATGAACTTTCCCAAATCGCTTGGCTACCCTGCCGAGCATGGAAAAGTCTAAGCACGCCCCCCTCTACCTCGAAGCTCCCGCGCCCACGCTCTCGCCTGCACAAGCCGGTGATGGCCAGGCGCGTCAGCGCACCTTCTCTGGCATCGCCTACTCGGGCGAGCCGATCAGCTATTGGGGCTCGCCCATGGTCATCGACCTGGCGAGCCTGATCCTGCCTAACCAATGCCCGGTCCTGATCCAGCACGAGCGCGATAAGCGCGTCGGGGTATGCACCCTGTCGGTCGTTGACGGCGCCCTGCTCAGCCAGGGCCACCTGTTGGCCAATGAGGACGCACAGGCCCTGGCAGCCGATGCCGATGGCGGATTTCCCTGGCAGCTCTCTGTCCATGCCG
>JBGAVB010000252.1:0-4543 GCA_044228345.1 Anaerolineae bacterium
ACTAAACCAGGTGCTTTATGTTCGTTGACCGTGAGACTGAACTGGCTTTTCTCGATACCGCGTGGCGTTCTGAGCGCGCCGAGCTGATCGTCGTCTATGGCCGGCGACGCGTGGGGAAGACCGCTTTGTTGCGTGCTTTCTGTGAAGGCCGCCGCAACACCTTCTGGGTAGCCAGCCTCGGCTCAGAGACGATCTTGCGGCGTAGTTTTTCGGATGCAATCTGGCTGACCGATCATCCCGATGCTGCATCGGCCGGCTTCACTTACGAGAGTTGGGAGCGCGCCTTTCTTGCCCTTGCCGAAATGGCGCGCGATCGCCGATTGGTCGTTGTCATTGATGAATTTCCCTATCTGACCAACGCCGATCCCGGTATCCCCTCCGTCCTGCAAAAGGTTTGGGATGAGCGCCTGCAACACACCCAACTGATGCTGATCTTGTGCGGTTCGCACATCGGGATGATGGAGCGCGAGCTGTTGTTGTACCGGGCGCCGCTTTACGGTCGTCGCACCGGTCAGATTCACCTGTCTCCCCTGCCGTTGCGGGCCACCACGGCGCTGTTCCCCGAATATGATGCTGTGCAGAGGGTCGAAACCTATGGCGTGCTGGGGGGCATTCCGGCTTATCTCACTCAGTGGGACAGCCGCCAGCCACCGCTGACGAATATCGAGCAGCGCATCCTCAACCCGGCAAGTTACCTCTACCTCGAGCCGCAGTTCTTGCTGCGCGAGGAACTGCATGAACCGCGCAACTATTTTGCGCTTCTTCAAGCCATTGCCCAGGGCAAGACACAACTCAACGAGATCATACTGGCTACCGGCATGGAGCGCAGCCCGGCATCGCGATACCTGGCTATCCTTCAAGACCTGCGCCTGGTTGAGCGTCGTGTGCCTGTCACCGAGCGCCAGCCTGAAAAGAGCCGTCGTGGCGTTTATCGTCTGCGAGATCCATTTCTAACCTTCTGGTTTCGATTCGTCGCGCCCAATTTTTCAACCCTGGAGGCGGGGTACACGGCGCCGATTGCGCGGGTAGTGGCTGACGAGTTGAGCCAATTCATAGGCCCTGTATTCGAGAATCTGTGCTGCGACTGGATGGCGGAGCAGGCCGGTCTTGGGCGTCTGCCCTTTCTGCCTGAACGAATTGGCGCGTGGTGGAACAATGAGGAGGAAATTGACTTGGTAGCGGTGGGAAAGGACGCCATGTTAGTTGGCGAGTGCAAATGGACCAACCGGCCCATTGGCGTCAACATCCTCGACGATCTCAAGCGCAAGACCCATCTGTTGATTCAATCGGATCAGGGCATGCGATCAGCACGGCCCCAGGCTCATTATGTATTGTTTGCCCGTTCCGGCTTCACCCCCGGACTAGAAACCGCCGCTCGCGCCGAGGGCTTTCGGCTGGTTACTCCCGACGATCTGCTGGCAGAGCCAGCGACCGGTTGAACTCAAGACTCTGCACTTTGCACTACTCCCCCTCCTCCTCAAACTCCTCTGGCTGCTTCATCGCTTCCAGCCGCTGCTGCAGGTCGCTCAGCAGCGCAAGGACCTGAGACGCGTTCCAGGCATGACCCTGCGCATCGCTCCACCCCTCGCGCCCCGGATTCTTGGCGATGAACGCCTGCGTGCGCGTTTGCCAGGCGCTGATCGTCTGCGCGAGGTCGCCCGGCTCGGCCAGGATGCGCGCCAACAGTCGGTGTTCGGCTTCCCAGGCGGCGTGCAATTTGCCCTGCAAGCCGCTGGCGCCGCCGCCCTTGAGCGCCGCGGCCGCCCCGGTCAGGCTTTGCAATGTCTTGAGCCGGGTCTGCAGGAATTCACGATCGGTCATCTTTCGTTATCTCCCCTGCAATCTGCTATCTGCCATCGTCAATCTGCAATCTCGCCTCTCCCATCCCCGCCAACACCCGCGCCAGCAGCGCCTGCCAATCCGACGCGTTCAGCGGCAGCCAGACCGCATCCTTGATCACGCGCGCCGGCGGGCCTAGCTTTTGCTGCAGGATCCGGCCGTTGGCGCTTTCCACCCACGGCGCTTTGATGATCAGCCGCTGCTCTTCCACGGCGATGCTGGTGACGCCGGCCTGCGTCGCCAATGCCTTGACTCGCACCTGGTAGAGCAGGCTGTCTACAGCCGCCGGCGGCGCGCCGAAGCGATCGCTCAGCTCCTGGCGAAAGTCGCTGATGGCGTTCAGGTCGGCCAGGCTGGCAAGCCGACGGTAGAGGCGCAAGCGCAGCCCGGCGTCAGCCACGTAATCATCGGGCAGCCGCGCTTCCAATGGCAAATCCAGGGTTACGGCGGGCGCCAGCGCGTCGGTCAGGGCGTTGCGCCGCCGCTGCCCATCGGTTCCGGCTTCCATCTGACGCTGCGCACGCGCATCATCCACGGCCTGCGCCAACAGCCGCGTGTAGAGATCAAAGCCAACGGCTGTCATGTGGCCGTGCTGGCGCGCGCCCAGGATTTCGCCCGCGCCGCGAATCTCCAGATCGTGCATGGCGATGCGAAAGCCGGCGCCGAGCTCGCTGGCCTCCAGGATGGCTTCCAGCCGGTGCTTTGCAATCAACGACAGTGTGGCGCCGCGGTCATAGAGCAGATAGGCGTACGCGCGCACCGCGCTGCGTCCAACGCGCCCGCGCAGCTGGTAGAGCTGCGCCAGGCCAAAATGATCGGCTCGATTGATGATGATCGTGTTGACGTTGGGAATGTCCAGGCCGCTCTCGATGATGGTGGTGCACACCAGCACATCGCGCTCGCCATTGGCAAAGTCGAGCATCACCTGCTCCAACTGACGCTCTGGCATCTGCCCGTGACCGATGCCGATGCGCGCTTCGGGCACGATGTGCTGCACGCGCTGCGCCAACTGCTCGATGCCGAGCACGCGGTTGTGTACGAAGTAGACCTGCCCGCCCCGGTCGAGCTCGCGCAGAATGGCCTGGCGGATGAGCTGTTCATCATACTCGGCCAGCGTCGTCTTGATCGGCAGGCGCTCCTCCGGCGGCGTATCAATTGTGCTCAGGTCGCGCACGCCGGTCAGGCTCATGTGCAGGGTGCGTGGAATCGGCGTTGCGGTCAGCGTCAGCACATCCACCTCTGTGCGCATTTGTTTCAGACGCTCCTTGTGCGTCACGCCGAAGCGCTGCTCCTCGTCAATGATGAGCAATCCCAGGTCTTTGAACGTCACGTCCTGACTCAACAGACGGTGCGTGCCGACCACCAGGTCAACGCTGCCTTTCAGCAGTCCGTCAATGACCTCGTCCTGTTTGCCCGCGGTGAGAAAACGGCTCAGCATGGCCACATTGACCGGGAACGAGCGCAGGCGCTGGCTGAAGTTGGTGAAGTGCTGCTGCGCCAAGACGGTCGTCGGCACCAGCACCGCCACCTGCTTGCCGTCCATGATCGCCTTGAACGCAGCGCGCAGCGCCACCTCCGTCTTTCCGTACCCCACGTCGCCGCAGATGAGGCGATCCATCGGTTGGCTGCGCTCCATGTCGTGCTTGACATCGTCAATCGCCGCCAGTTGATCCTCGGTCTCCACGTAGGGAAAGGAGCCTTCGAGTTCATCCTGCCACATGCTGTCCGGCGCAAAGGCATGACCGGCTACCGTCTCGCGCGCGGCGTACAGGTCGAGCAGTTCGTCGGCGATGTCGGCCACGGCCCGCCGCGTGCGTTGTTTGACATGCTCCCAGTCGGCGGTGCCCAGGCGGTGCAGAACAGGCGCCGCGTCGCCGCCGCCCACATAGCGGCTGAGGCGATCTGCCTGGTGCACCGGCACGTAAAGGCGGTCGCCCTGCGCATACGACAGGTGCAGGTACTCCCGCGCCGCGCCGCCCATGTCCATCTTGACCAGCCCCTGGAACTGCGCGATGCCGTGCTCCATGTGCACCACGAAATCTCCCGGCTGCAGATCGGCAAAAAAGGTCTCTGGCGCGACGGCTCGCGCGCGCATGGCGCGTTTCGGCGCCGGCCGCGCCATGCCGAACAGCTCGGCGTCAGTCAGCACCGTCAGGCGCAAGCCGCCTTCATCTTCGTTGCGCAGCACAAAGCCTTCGTTGAGGCTGCCCGGCACCAGGTAAACAGCCGCAGGCGGGGTCTCCGTCATGGTTTCGGTTACGACGGGCGCCTGACCGGCCGCGCGCATCAGGTCATCCAGCCGCGCGGACTGGCGGGTGATCAACACCGTGCGCTGACCGGCCTTGCGCCAGGCTTCCGCCTCTTCCACCACGCGGCGCACCTTGCTGCCGAAGTGCGGCGCTGGCAGAAACGCGCGCGCCAGGTCATCGCCTTGCGCGACCGGCCGCCCCATCAGGTCGCCGAAGCCGAGGAGCACAGGATGCAGCGCTTGCAGGCGCAGGCGCAGGTCATCTACGGCCGCGTAGGGGCGCGGGACGCCATGCGGAAGCTCGCCCGCGTGGGTCAAGTCAAGCGCCAGCTGTTCGGCCTGCGCCTGCAAGTCAGACAATGTCGCTGTGAGTTCGGTGGCGTCATCCACCAAAATCAGCCCGTTGGCCGGCAAATAATCGAGCAGCGTGGCTGGCTGGCTGTAGAGGCATGGGAT
>JBGAVB010000253.1:0-4519 GCA_044228345.1 Anaerolineae bacterium
GGACAAGGACACATCAGCCAAAGAAGACCCATCCCTGCTACCTCCGCCTCCGCCACAGGCTGGAGCCAACTCGGCAGGCAATGCCATTGATCTGAGTACCTACAAACCGGACCCACCCCCGACCGACTTTGAGAAGAAACTTCAATCAAAACAGAAATTCGCGCATCAAGTGACGATCCCGTCGAAAACAATTGCACCCATAAACTGGGTTGGGCGCCCCCCTTCGCCGGCGACAGTGCAGAACCTGGCCCTTTATCAAGATGATGAGCCAATGCCCAACACCTACATCTCCAAAGACAATTACCTGAAGACAAGGGCGGCCACAGTGAATGTGGGTTTGATTAGCGACAGTGATGTGATGCCAGTTCGGGACCCCAAAACCGGCGAGCTGAAAGGTTATCGTCTTCGGCAAGGTGAAACGATTTGGGAGCTGGATCGTGATGGCAATATCGTTACCACGCGTGGCCTTGAGGCGCCGCTCGAATCTCCGGTGGTAGATCCGATAGACGTGGCGTTCATCGTCGCTGATGTCGGCCCGCTGGTGGCGAAAGGCGTCATGGCTGGCGGCAAAGCTCTTATTCGCAGCGGCGCGAAAGGCCTCCTGCGGGAGACGACAGAAGTGGGATCAGAGAGCATTGCCAAATCCGCCACGAAGATGCAAAGCAAGGTCGGACAAGAAGCGATTGATCTTGCGCTGGAAGGCTCCAAGCCGCCGTCGAGTGTCTTGGGGGAGAACCTGCCGCCGATCAAGGGTTCCGGGGGGCGGGCCGCGAACGACGTTTTGCCAGACAATGTCGTACCATTCAATCGGCCACAAGTCGCGCTCAACGCGGGCGATGCATACGAACCCCTGGCCCAGGCAGAAGGTTTTTCTCAGGGAGGTGCCGTCTCATCGAACAAGCCGCCAACTGGCATGCGCCCCCAGGCGATCAGGGGCGGACAAGGCGGAAGTGGAGGCGGCGATGTCGTGCCGCCCCGTCGGGGCGCATCGGGGAGCAGCGGCAATGTGACCAGTTTGCCGCCAGGGCGAGGGCAGTCAACCGGGCCGTCTGTGCGGACCTCTACTAACCCTGCCCCAACCGCGATTGATCCAAAGATCCAAGCCCAAGCGCTCAAAGACGTAGTCAAGAAAGCCAGCGCGTCGAAGAAGGTGGTGCCGATTCATGGCTCGGCTGAAGATTATGCGGAATCCTTGACGCGACGTGGCGGAATTCCGCAGATGGGCAAGTTTGAAAGGGTGATTCCTGGTCAATTACCTCCTGGCTCAGGCATGCCGCCGCGAGCAGGTAAGGATTTATGGGGCTTTCGTGACGGGAATCCGGTTGGGATTGAGATCAAGAATTACGGCAAGGACCTGACGTCGGTCAAGGGGCGACCGATGCTCGAGGGAACCAAACAAATCTCGCCCACCGGCGATAAGATGGATTGGCTAACCTGGGTAAAGTCGAATCCTGCCCAGGCCCAACGCCTGGTGGACCAAGGCGTGCTCGATCCGAAATGGCTCGACATAGGTGAGGGCGGTTACGTCCGGCGCAACGCCGCAAACCATTTCTTGCGGCCGGGCAACCGTTATGCCATCGTCATCAGCCCCGGAGGACAGGCCGGCATTGCCCCCAGGGTGCTGGAGGACATCAAGTTACCAACCGACGCCGTGATACGGCTGGCTGTGCCGGAATGAGTTGAGCCATGCTTGATCTCTTGGATTTGTTACTGCGCCGTCTAGTCCTGACCCGAGTGCCAGGCATCACAACCGAAGACCAGGTGCGCTTCCAGCCGCCGGATCAGATTTGGCGCACGTACGTGAACGGGCTGGGTGCGCGCAACGCGCTGAACATTTACCTGTTCGACCTGCGCGAGAACCGCAAGCTGCGCTCCAACGAGCGCGTGCGCAGCACCGACAGCGGCGTCTCCTTTGACACGCCGGCCGCGCCGCGGGTTGACTGCCATTACCTGATCACGGCCTGGAGCCCCATGGCCGTCACCCCCCTACTGGAGCCGGTGTTGGATGAACACAGTCTGTTGTACGGCATCACCACGGCCTTGATGGCGGAGGCGCCGCTCAACCCGGCCCGCCGCTATGCCGCAGGCAGCGCCGACCTGCTGGCCTGGCCGGAGGCCTGGCGGGACGCCGACCTGCCGACGGTGATTCTGCCCATCGAGGCCTTCCCCAAGTACGCGGAGTTTTGGGGCACGATGGGCCAGACGCATCCCTGGAAGCCGGCCATCTACGTGGTCGTGACCCTGCCGGTGGTCCTGGCCGCACAACCGGCCGGCTACCTGGTGACGACACGCCAGGCCGCGTATGGACGTGCGGACACGGTCGCGGCCGCCGACGCCCTGCTGCAGATTGGCGGTACGGTGCGGGCCGCGGGCAACCAGCCGGTGGCGGCCGCCTGGGTGGGCCTGGAGGCGGCGGACGGCGCCACCTTGCTCCAGGTCGCGGAAACGGATGCGCAGGGCCGCTTCACCTTCAGCCGCGTGCAGGGTGGGCACTACTGGTTACGCGTACGCGCCGTTGGTCGCAGCGAAGGACACCTGCCGATTGGGGTGCCCGGGCCCGCCGGCGGATATGATGTGCAGCTTGCCTGATGTTCGGCCGCTTCGCGGCCATGGTGCATGAACCAGAAAGGAGTATGCCCAGATGCCAACTTACGATTATCCTGGCGTCTACATTGAAGAACAGCCTGCAGCCAGCCCGATTCAGGGCGTGGGCACGAGCACCGCCGCTTTCATCGGCGTCGCGCGCGGCGGGAAGCCAAACGAGCCAGTCTTCGTCACCAGCTTCGACGAATTCCGGCAGCACTATGACGACCAGCCGATGGATGGTTTCTACTTGTGGTATGCCGTGCGCGCCTTCTTCGACAACGGCGGCCGCCGCGCCTACATCGTTAAGGCCAGCAGTGGACGCACCGCCAGCCTGGCTCTAGCGGACAGTCGCGCCGTGGGCGCGCAGACCGCCCTGGTGGTCGTTGCCCAGGCGCCCGGCGTGCCTTCGCCAGACATCACCGTCACGGTGACGCACACGTCCCTGGCGCCATCGGTCAATGTCCTGCGTTGGCAGGCCCCGGTCGCCCAGGCCAACGGCGATCGCATCCGGGTCGCGGCGGTGGCGGGGCCGCCGGCGCTGACCGCAGCCGAAGCCGCCGCGCGCTTCCGTGTGGGAGACAGCGTTCACATTACCGAGAACGCCAATCAAGAGGATGCGACGGTGCGCGAGGTGCGGGGTGATCTTCTCTTGTTGGAGAAACCCCTCGCCAAAACCTATGCCGGGGGCAATGTCCGCCTGGGCGACCTCAAGCCTGGCAGCGTCAGTCTGCGCCTGGAAGCGGCGGCCGCAGGCCTGGCCCCAGGCAGCGTGATCACCATCGCCCAGGGCGCCACCGGCCCCGAGACGCTGCTGGTCAAACAGGTGCATGCCGAACGGATCACGCCTGACCTGACCACCTATCACGTGGATCTGCAGGCTGGCCTGGCCAACACCTACGATCGAGCTTCAGCCACGGCCATCGTGGTCAAGTCCCAGGAATTCACCCTGGCGGTGACGCAGGATGCGGTCACAGAGACCCGCGCCCATCTCTCCATGGATCGCCGTCACCCCCGCTATGTAGGCACCTACCTGGCGCAGCAGCCCTTCAGCCTGGTGACGGTGAGCGAGCCAGCGGTGCCGTCTAACGCGGACATGAAGGATCGCAGTCCGGCGGAGACGGCGAACCAGAAGCTGGTCGGAGGCAAGGCCGATGCGCCGCAAGACCTGACGCCGGCCGATTTCCAGGACGCGCTCGACGCGCTGCGCACGGTAGACGAGGTGAACTTCATCGCCATTCCCGATGCCGCCGGTCGGCAGGATGTGCAGATGGCCTTGCTGGCCCACTGCGAGAATCTGCGTGATCGCTTCGCTATCTTCGATGCGCCCCAGGGTCTCCCGCCAACCGGACCGGGCAGCATCCGTGATTGGGTGGCCGCCCTGCGCTCCGATCGCGGCTATGGCGCCCTGTATTACCCCTGGGTGCTCGTGTCTCACCCGGCGGGCGGAACGGTCGCCGTGCCGCCGTCCGGCCACGTCGCCGGCGTCTACGCCCGCTCGGACGGTGAGCGCGGCGTCAACAAGGCGCCCGCCAATTTCACACTGAACAGCGCCCTGGGCGTGGTGACTTTGATCAACGATGACACGCAGGGACCGCTGAACATTGACGGAGTCAATGTGCTGCGCGTCTTCCCCGGCCAGGCGCGGCCTGTGGTGTGGGGCGCGCGCACCACGTCGCCGCAAACTGCGTGGCAGTATGTGAACATCCGCCGCCTGCTGCTCTTCATCGAGGAATCCATCGAGGAAGGCATCCGCTGGGTGGTCTTTGAACCCCACAACCCGGCGCTGTGGGCCAAGCTGCGCCGCACCATCATTGATTTCCTGACCCGCATCTGGCGTGACGGCGCGCTGTTTGGCGCGAAGCCAGACGATGCGTTCTACGTGCGCATTGACGAATCCAACAACCCGCCGGGTGAGCGCGCCCTGGGGCGCCTC
>JBGAVB010000254.1:0-4516 GCA_044228345.1 Anaerolineae bacterium
CTAGCGCATTCAGTGGGTCTCTGGTATAATGCCCGCACGGTTTTAGACGACCGCCGTCAGGCATGTCACTCACTTTGGCCTGGCGGGGAGGACTTCGTGAACGCGAATTGGACGAAGAACGGTTTCGTATACTTACTCATCTTGGTGGCTGTGGTTGCGCTTTTTTTCAGCTTGTTTCCACAAACCAGCCAAGTTGAAACACAGGAAATATCTACGATTGCCGAATGGATCAAACAGGGTAAAGTAGCATCCGTGTCCATTGTCGGCGACGAGGTGCGCGTGCGCCCGTGCGTAGAGGGTCAAAGTGCAGTCGAAAAGGCCTGCAAGGCGAGTGATCAGGTGGTCATTTCGCGCAAGGAGCCGACGCCTGGTCTCACAGAACAATTGATCAGCCTCGGCGTGACCACGGCGCAGCTCAACCTGATTGATCTGCGCGTGGAGCCGCCAAGCGATGTGGGGAATTGGCTCACCTTCCTGGGCAGCCTGTTGCCCCTGGTCTTCATTGGCGCGCTCTTCTTTTTCTTGCTGCGCCAGGCGCAGGGCGGCAACAATCAGGCCATGGCTTTTGGCAAGAGCCGCGCGCGCATGTTCACCGGCGACAAACCCACGGTGACGTTTGCGGATGTGGCCGGCGCCGATGAAGCCAAACAAGAGCTGCAAGAAGTGGTCGAGTTCCTCAAGGAACCGCAGAAATTTGCCGCTCTGGGCGCGCGCATCCCCAAGGGCGTGCTGATGGTGGGCGCGCCTGGCACGGGCAAGACGTTGATGGCCAAGGCCGTGGCGGGTGAAGCGGGCGTGCCCTTCTTCTCGATTTCCGGTTCGGAATTTGTCGAGATGTTCGTGGGCGTTGGCGCCAGCCGCGTGCGCGATCTCTTCGAGCAGGCCAAGCGCAACAGCCCTTGCATCATCTTCATTGACGAGATTGACGCCGTGGGTCGCCATCGCGGCGCAGGCCTGGGCGGCAGTCATGACGAGCGCGAGCAAACGCTCAATCAGATCCTGGTTGAGATGGATGGCTTTGACACGGACACCAATATCATCGTCGTTGCCGCCACCAACCGGCCTGACATTCTTGACCCCGCGCTGCTGCGCCCCGGTCGTTTCGATCGGCAGGTGGTCATGGATCGCCCTGATATGAAGGGGCGCAAGGCCATCCTGGAAGTGCACGCCAAGGGCAAGCCGCTAGGCGCCGAGGTTGACCTGGATTCACTGGCCCGCCAGACGCCTGGTTTTGTGGGCGCTGACCTGGAGAATCTGCTCAACGAGGCCGCCATCTTGACGGCGCGACGCAACAAGCGCAAGATCGGCATGCCTGAGCTGCAGGAAGCTGTGGAGCGGGTCATGGCCGGGCCAGAACGCCGCAGCCGCATCATCTCGGACCGCGAGAAAGAGATTATCGCCTATCACGAGGCGGGCCATGCGTTGGTCGGGCACATGCTGCCCAACTGCGATCCGATTCACAAAATCAGCATCATTTCACGCGGCATGGCGCTCGGCTACACGATGTCTGTGCCGGAGAACGACAGTGTGCTGAAGAGTAAGACCAAGTTTGAAGATGAATTGGCCATGGCGCTAGGCGGCCGTGCAGCCGAGTCTCTGGTCTTCACGGACATTACCAACGGCGCCGCGGGCGATCTGGACCGTGTGACGAAGATGGCGCGTTCGATGGTGACGCAGTATGGCATGAGCCCCAAACTAGGGCCTATGGTTTTCGGCCGCAAGGATGACCTGGTCTTCATGGGGCGCGAAATCAGCGAACAGCGGAACTACAGCGAGGACGTGGCTGAGGATATTGACCGCGAAGTGCGCCGTATCGTGGATGATGCCTATCTCAGGGCCAAGGCCATCCTGGCTAACTATCGCGACAAACTAGACCTACTGGCCAAGACTCTGATCCAGAAGGAAACCCTGTCGCACGATGAGTTCTTGGCCCTGCTGGCTGACTTGCCTGCGCCGCTTCCGCCGACGACGCGCGGCGCAGCGCCAAGCAGCGCCGGAACGCCCTCGACCCCGCGGCCGGCCGATGACCGACGCGACCCCCGCGGATCGCTGCCAAGCGCCCCGGCGCCTTTGCCTGCCTGAATCAGTTAATTACCGCTGCCTGAAAGCCCTTGCTGAACAAGAATCAGCGAGGGCTTTTGATTTCGCGCGACGCAACTTTGTTTGGCGGTTGTGCGTATTGGACTCTGAGTGCATCAAGACACATTCTGCGCCGAGTTGACACAGCCGGCGCTAACGAACATCCAATAGATGTGCAAGGAGTATGACGATGAATCAGCAACCGCTTATTATTGACGCGACGCCCAATCATGAATCGCGGCGTCTCTATCGCTCACGAACGGAACGCCAGGTGGCTGGCGTGGCCGGCGGCCTGGCCGAGTACCTGGGAATTGATCCAACCATCATCCGCATTGTGTGGCTGGTTTCGATTCTTTTTGGAGGGGCTGGCGCCCTGGCTTACCTGGTGATGGCAATGGTGCTGCCTGAAGAAACAGCCGAGCATGCGGCCAACAAGCCGGTCGCGGCACAGCGCGGCGCTGCGCTGCGCGCCTGGGCCGGTCGTGAAGGCAATCGCGGCCTGCTCTGGGGCGGCATCCTGATCGCCGCGGGCATCCTGTTCCTGCTGAGCAATTTTGACGTGATCCCCCTGCGCGCCGTGTGGCGCACCTTCTGGCAGTTGTTCTGGCCGGCCGTGCTCATCGGCATGGGGATTATCCTGCTGCTCGGCATCTCTGGCCGCGGCGTTGACTGGAAGGGCGTCATTCGCGGGGATCGTTCGCTGGTGCGCAGCCGCCGCAACCGCATGATCGGCGGCGTTTGCGCCGGCCTGGCCGACTACCTGGGGCTTGATGCCAGCCTGGTGCGCATCGTCTGGGTGATCGCATCGCTGTCCACCGTGGGCCTGGGCGTCATGCTCTATATTCTGGCGTTGATTGTCATGCCCGAAGCGCCCGAAGTGGAAGCAAGCGCCCCGCCTGTGCAGACCCCGCCTGGCACCAGCATCTGAACTTTGCGCGCCAGGGCAAAGGGTGATCACCGTTGCCCTGGCGCATTACCATAAACGTCCTCAACCCCCGGCGCCGTGGACTACCGAACTGGCTCGGCGCATTCTCAAGTCAAATCTTTCGCAACAGAGGGGGAAACTCATGGAATCACAACGTTCACGGCCGATCATACCAGCCATCATCCTGATCCTGGTTGGCGTTTGGTTCTTGCTGCAAAATCTCAAGGTCCCTGGCGTGCGACTGGAAGCCTTCTGGCCGGTTTTCTTAATTATCGGCGGACTGGCGCTCATTGTCCGCTACTTTACCAACCAGGCTGCCAATCCCGATGACCTGGGCGGCGCCATTTTTCTGACATTGCTCGGCGTCTTCTTCCTCGGCTGGTACAATTTCGGCTGGTTTGGGCAGGATTGGACCGTTGCCTGGCCGATTTTTCCTTTCCTGGTCGGCGTCAGCAGCGGGATCAATTGGCTCCTCCATTGGCGACGCTGGGGCCACCTGTTGTGGGCGTTCGTTGGCCTGGCGGTGGCTGCTGTCGGTTTTGCTTACACCACCGGCAGAATCACCGGCGACATCGCCGTACAACTCGCGCGTTTATGGCCCGTCTTCATCATTCTTGCCGGCTTGGGCTTTCTCCTCCAGGGCTTAATCAGCCGCAATAACGACCGCTGATGGCTCTTCTCATTCGATGTCCGAACAGGCCGCTGCATCACACGCCGCGGCCTGTTTGATTGTCTTTGAGAGTCCGGTGTATAATCCATCCACACGAGGTCCAGGCCTGAACGGAAGCATGGATGCAGGCGCAACGTGTAGGAGAAAAGAGCAAAACCACATGAAGAAGCTATTTGGATTTTTGGTGGGCATTGGCTTGGGCATGGCAAGCGGCTACGTGGCCGGCTTGCTGCTCACGCCTGCGTCTGGCGAAGACTTGCAGACGCAGGTGCGGAATCGCATCAACCTGGCGCTGGAAGAAGGCAAGAAAGCCGCCAGCGCGCGCGAATCAGAATTACTGGCGCAGTTCAGCGCCGCCAAGCGCACGCCACTAGCCTGAGAATCAGCGCTGGCACTGCGGGCAAAAATGGGTGGCGCGCTGGCCGATGACAACGCGCACGATGGCGGCGCCGCAGCGCGGACAGGGTTGGCCGGTGCGCCGAAACACCTGGTGGCGTTCCTGGTTCTGTCCTTTGCCGCCGCCCGGGCGCTGGTAATTCTGCAGACTGCTGCCGCGGTCGAAGATAGCCTGCGCCAACACCTGGCGCGCGACGGCATGGATGCGCGCCACGTCATTCATCTGCAAGTCGCGGCCCGGTCGCCGGGGATCAATGCCCGCAGCAAACAAAATTTCATCGGCGTAGATGTTGCCAATGCCGGCAATCAGGCGCTGATCGAGCAGCAGGCTTTTGATCGGCGCTTTGCGCCCGGCCAGGCGCGCGGCCAGCTCCTGCGGCGCGAAATCAGGATGGAGCGGCTCTGGCCCCAGCTGCCGCAACACCGTGGCCGCATCAGCCACTACG
>JBGAVB010000255.1:0-4490 GCA_044228345.1 Anaerolineae bacterium
AGAGGGGCAGGCCGCTGGCGCGAAACAACGGCGCCAAGATCGGCCCCGCCGCCATGAACCCGAGCAGGATGTCCACCAGCAACCATCCACGGTTGAGCGGCGCAACCGTGCGTCTGTTGACCGGTCGCGTCTCGATGAGTCGTATGCTTCTCATGGAATCTGCCGTACCCGCCACCAGGTGCGCGGCAAATGGACCAGTTTGGCGCCCAGGCCGACATGAGCGCGTTGGTTGAACACGTCGTAACTGTTCTGGCGAATCTTTTCGAGGATCCCGCGATAGATCACAGCCGCCGCGGCCACCGATAGACGGCTGTCGCGACTGAGTAAAGCGATGCCAGGCCAGGCTTCATCATACAGGCGCTCGGCCCGCCCAATCTCGAAGTCTAGCAGGCGCTTAAAACGTTCGTCTACCTGACCATCACAGAAGTGGGCATACGTCAGGCCAAACCGCTCAATGTCTTCTAACGGAAGGTAGACGCGGCCACGACTGGCGTCTTCACCCACATCGCGCAAGATATTGGTCAACTGCAAGGCGATGCCTAGCTTGACAGCATAGTCAAAAGCCTCCGGTTTGTTGAAACCGGTAATGTGCATAGACATCAGCCCAACGGTGGAGGCCACGCAGTAACAGTAGTGAGACAATTCCTCCCATGTTTCGTACGTGCGCACCGTCAAGTCCATCGCCATGCCATCCAACAATTCTTCAGCATAGCGCCGGGGCACTTGATAGCGCTCGCACGTGTCAGCCCAGGCCATCAAAACAGGCTCCTGCTGCTCATGCAACGGCCGGAAGGCCGCATGACGCCAACGCGCCAACTCCTCGTGCGCATGAGGACCGCCATTATCCACGATGTTATCACTGACTCGACAGAAACCGTACAGCGCATGAATCGCCTGACGCTTTTGGGGCGGCAGCAGAAGCGAGCTGAGATAGAAACTCTTCGAGTAATCCTTCGTAATCTGCCTGCTGACGGCATAGGCCTGATCCAGGGTCACGCGACTGTCGTGGAGAGACGGCTCGCTCAACACGCGTGTCTCATTCGTCAGAAAAGAATGGGACTGGGCTGTCATCGGTGCCTCCGCAAACTGGGTGATCGGCGTGGGCTGCGCCGGCGATGCTGTACATGCTGCCTGTCCAGCCCACGATTGTTGTCATGATTCGGCGCTTACGCGCGCGGTGTAAAGGGCTTGCCCTCGATACGCGCCAGCGTGGCATCGGCGGCGCGATGCCCACTGCGCACTGCGCCTTCCATCGAGTCGTAGAAACGCTGGAACGTGTAGCCGCCCGCGACGGCAAGGTTTTGGATGGGTGATTGCTGGCTAGGACGCAGGTGATCGGTGCCTGGCTTGGGCCAGTACACCGACTGCGGCACACGCACCACCTTCGATTTCTCGATCTGCGCGCCGGCCGCGCTCGAAGGAAAGAGCGCCTTGATATCTTCCCACACCAGGCGCACCACCTCCGCGTCGCTGAGCGCCATCAGGTCGTGCGCTGGAGCCACCACAAACTGAAAACGCGATTTACCGTTGTGATAATACTCGGGCGTGGTATTGGCCATATCGGCGTAGACCGGAATGATGCCATCAGGCGAGAAAATGACATTGTCAATGTTGCTGATCTGGCGATCGGCCCACAGGTGCACCGTCATGACCGGTACGCCTTCCAACTGGGCCAGCCCCTTGAAGTAATCGTACCGCTGCCAGGTTTCCGGCATCAGCTTCTTGAAGTTATGGATGGGCAGCGCCGTGATATAGTAATCCGCCTCGAAACGCGATGCTGTAGGATTCAACGTGGTTTCGCCGGCCGCTGCGGCAGCGCGCGGCTCATCCCACGCAACCTCCACGCCGCTGATCGTGCCGTCCGGCTGGGTCTGGATGTCCGTCACCTTGGCGCCGGTCAGCACGCGGCCGCCGCGAGCCTGGATGTACTCAACCAACGGGCCGGTCAGGTGCTTTTCGGGCGCGCCCTTCAGAAAGCCCATGTGGCTGGCGTCGTTCTGGCGCAGGAAAAGGCCGCTGACATCGAGCACGACGCGCGCGCTGATGTCCTCTGGCTTGAGGAATTTGAGGGCCAGGGTCATCGGCAGGAACATCTTGCTCAACATGCGATCAGCAATGCCGACCTCACGGTGCCATTGTTGGTATGTCAGGCGATCCTGGGCCGCGTAGTATTTCTCGCCGCCAAAAAGAATGGGCACCAGGGCCTTGGCCAGGGTGGCTTTTTCGCCCAGGCTGAAATATCTATTTTGGAAAACGGCCGGCAGCAAGTGCAGCGGCGAAGGCAGCGGCATGGTGCGGAACTCGAAGCGCTCGCCCTGGTCCAGCGTGTACGTGAGAACGTGCTCTTTCCATAAGATGCGGTCATAGGCGCCGATATCGCGCATGAGGTCGAAGATTTCTTCGTAAGCGCCAAAGAAGACGTGCAGACCAGTCTCGATCCAATCGCCGTCAGCATCCTGCCACGATGACCATTTGCCGCCCAGCACATCACGCTTCTCAAGCACCGTCACGTCATGACCAGCTTCAACCAGGCGCTTTGCCGCCGCTAAACCGGCCAATCCACCGCCAATGACCAAAACCCGCCGCTGCGTTCCACTCTGTGCAATATCTCGTGGCGTCGTCTCCATGTTCGTGCCTCCCACATCCCGTTCCGTTTCTATTGATTTCTGACTACACAATGCTTAGACTTTCCTAAGACGCAGCGGCGCAATGGGGAGTCACCGATCCAATGTTGCTCACGCTTGGTTTGTTGGCGGATGGTGGCTCTGCCGCAGCGGCGTGAGGTCATGCATCCGAGGTTCGGCGCCAGCTCGCGCTGCCGGAGGCCTACAGGCCAATACGGCGGCGCAGGGCGTAGAACCGCTGCCAGGATTGCTTGCTGCCCAAGAGAAGCAGGCCCTGAACGATCAAGATATTGGTGATAAGGAAAAACAACAGCTCTTCCAGGGGAAGGCCAAAAACAAGCAGCGGCACGCTCCGGTCAGGTGAAATGGCCCACACGCCCGCGCCAATCGCCAGCCGATCCGCCAGGCTCAACCACAGCCAGGGGATGATGACCCCGGCCAGGTAGAGGCGCCATTGGCGACGCAAGATAGGCCAGCCAAACCAAAGTTGCAGCAGAATGATTGGCAAAGCCCACACCAACAAAAAGATCAGATACGTCCACTGTCCAAACATGACTACTCCTCAGGCTGCCAAAGCCAACGGCGCAGGATGGTCAGCACGAAACCAGTAAAAATGACTTGCAGCACAAAGAACAAGTATTCTTCCAATGGGACGACGCCCAGCACAATGCCCCAGATCTTGTTGACATCATAGGACCAGACGCCTTGTCTGACGATCGCATTATCCCACGGCGTGGTGTAGACGACGGCCAGCAGCGCAATCACAGCCAGATGGCGCGGGTCGGGCCAGGTGCGCCAGCGCCATAGCACCAGGCCGCACAGCAGCGTCGGCGCAATCACAAACAGCAGCAAAAAACCAGCGTAAGTCACTCGTGCACCTCCCGCTTATCCGCACGCGTTCAATCGGAGTCCGTGTGATTGAGCAGCTTGAGGAATTCGTTGCGCGTTTGTGGGCTGTTGCGGAAAGCGCCGCGCATGGCGCTGGTCACCATGCGGGCATTGGCCTTCTTCACGCCGCGCATCGCCGCGCACAGGTGCACCCCTTCGCAGACAACGGCGACGCCCAAGGGGTGCAGCACCTCTTCGATGAAATCGGCGATCTGCGTGGTCATGCGCTCCTGGACTTGCAGGCGCCGCGCGAACATCTCGACAATGCGCGGAATCTTGCTCAGGCCCAACACCTTACCGCGTGGAATGTAGGCGACGTGCGCTTTGCCCATGAACGGCAGCATATGGTGCTCGCACAGGCTGTAGTAGTCAATACTCTTTACCACCACCATCTCATCGTAGTGCACTTCGAAAATGGCATCGTTGATCAGCGTCACCGGGTCTACATGATACCCTGCTGTCAACTCTTCGTACATCTTCGCGACGCGCAGTGGGGTTTTGACCAGCCCATGCCGTTCAGGATTCTCGCCTATCGCCGTCAGGATGCTGCGCACCGCGCCTTGAATGTCGGCGTCTGCCCACTCCGGTTCATCCTCAACCAACTCATTGCGAAAAGTGTCGAAGTTGTCTACATTTACTTTCATCGGATTCACGTTATTCTGCTCGCTTTCTACAAGGTGAATTGCATTGATTTGACCGCAGGCAGGTGCACATCGTCACGGCGCCAGATGTCTGTTCGTTGGCAAAATGGCGCGGCGATGGCGCTGAGGGTCTGGCCTGTCTCTGGGTGAACGAAATCTGGCGCCAGCTCAGCCAATGGCCGCGCCAGGTAGGGCTGCGTGAGAATGTCGGGATCAGGAATGTGACGTTTGCCTATCTGGAGAATATCGTGGTTGAAGAAGGCAATATCAAGATCAATGGTGCGCGCCGCGTTGGGATCGGCGCTGCGCTGCCGCCCCAGCGAAAGCTCGATGGCGC
>JBGAVB010000256.1:0-4474 GCA_044228345.1 Anaerolineae bacterium
ACTTCGGCAACCCCGTCTATACCTACAGCCTGCGCCAGGGCATCGAAGACGGCTTTCTCGCGCCGTATCGCGTGCACCGCGTCATCACCACGGTGGATGCCGCAGGCTGGCGGCCCAGCAGGGCCAGGAGCAGGGCCAACCCGCCCCAAAGCGCGGCGGTCTTGATGGGCCAGGTCAGCCGGCGTCTAAAGTCGGCGTTGAAGGCCCAAAAAGCAAGCGCCAGCACCGCGCCAAAAAGAATGACCGGCTCGTCAAGCAGCAGGCGCAGCAGGGGCCACCAGAAAGGCGGCGCATCGGCCGCGGGCGTGAGATGCGTCAGCCATTGGCCAATCACGTCCGCAGCGGCGCCTAGACCCGGCCAAAAAGTCAACAGAAGCGTCGAGCCGAGGACGAAGACCAGGAGGGCAGGCAACGCGGCCGCTCGCAGCAGGCGACGCAAGGATGCGGAGAAATCACGGGTCTCGCCAGGCGCAAACCAGGCCATGCCCAGGGCAAGCGCGAGGACGCCGGTCACGCCGCCGCTGGCGCTGCTCATGGCCGCGGCGACGCCCGCGCCGGCCCACGCGGCCCACGCTGGATCACCGGCCAGGGTGCGCGTCACGGCCAGCAGGGCCAACAGCGCGGCCAGCATCGCCAGGCTGTGTCCGTCCACCGTACGCGAGAAAAGGACAGCCGTGGGCGACAGCGCCAGCAGGAGCGCGCTGCCGAGCGCGGCGCGGCGCCCCATTTCGCGGCGCAGCCCATACGGCAACAAGACAAGGAGCACGCCGGCGAGCGCGGGCAGCAGCCGCGCCCACGCGTCGCCGCCCAGGGTGAGCAAGAAAAGCACATGGTTCAGCGACAGCAGAAGGGGACTGACGCCGCTGATCATGCCAACAGGCTCGCCCTGCGCCAGCTGCCAGGCGGCAAGGGCTTGATGCGCTTCAACCGGCGTCAGCGGATAGAGGCCCAAATTGAAAAGCCTGACCACCACGGCCAGCAGGAGCACACCCCCGTACGCCGCCCGCTCCACGGTCAGCCAGGCAGCCCAGGTTGGCTCTGATCTGGAAATAAAGGGTGATTGCTTAATCATTTGCCATCCACAAATCTAACCCAAATCAACATACACGAAAAAGCCACTATGGATTGAAACCGCCCACGACAGGCGCCGCCACGACCGCGCCAATGGGCGGCGGTTGGGCCACAACCGGGCCGCGCCGCCGGTAGATGCGCACGCCCTCCTGATCGTAGACCAGGTCGAGCGCGCGGTCGAGTCGCGTCAGCGTGGTCGGCTGCACGCGGTACTTGTTGCGCTCGAGTTGGCCGACCACGATGTAATCCACGCCCCAACGGTTCAACAGGCTGTCGAGTTCATTGGCGGTCGCTGTGCGATAGATCGCCTCGATGGCTTCCGTCCGCCCCTGGGCCATGTCGCCGTAGGCGCGACCGCGCCACTGCGCCTCATGTCCATCCCAGCCGAGCAGCGTCGGGATGCCGGTGCTCATGGAATAGCGCCCGGCGCCGTCACGATCATAGGAGCCGCCGCTGGCCTCCAAGACCACGCGCGCATCGCTGGCATTACGATTGAGCCACTGAATCGCGGCGTAGTCGCCTGCGTTGTACTGGCGCAAGTAAGCCAGGCCATCCAGCGTCGGGGTGTGCGCAAAACGTCCGGCCTTGCTGTAACCAGCGGCCATGGGATAGTAGAGGCCGGTCAGGGTCAAGAGGCCGATCAGCGTCAGCGCGACGCCGCGCAGGGGGGTCAAAGTCCGCTGCTGCCAGAGGCTGGCGACGATGAACGCGGTCGCCAGCGCCAGCAAAGTCCAGCCCTGGTAATAGAACTTGAAAACCGTGTTCATACGCGTGCCAAAGTTGTCCTTGAGGTAAATGAACTCCGGCGCAAAAGTCAGCAGCAAAGCCAACCCGACCAGGAGCAGCGCAAAGGTGGAGGCCAATGGTCCCGCCGCATCTGTGGAAGGTGCGACCGCGGACGCTTCACCACGCGCGCTGATCTGCACGCCCAACAGGCCAGCCAGCCAGGCGATGAACGCAGCCAGGAACAGGAACGTCCACGGATTCGCCAGGCGCAGACGCAGCACCAGGCCGAGCAGGCTGCTGACGCTGGCGCCGCCGGTCTGCGCCTGGACAGCCGGGTTGGCCAGGACCTCTTGCACAAACGCCTGGAAGGAGGGAACCACACGCGCCAGGAGCAGCATGAACAGCACCAAAGCGGCGGGCAAGCCCAACGTCCACGGCAGCCAGGCCAGGCTGCGGCGCAGCACGATGGAAGCGCCGGCCTGCACGGTCAAGATGATGGCATACGCCAGGGCCGCCACCAGGAAAGGCGCAAAGATGACCACGTACTGGCTCAAGCGCGTGGGAAAGAGCAGATTGGGCAACAGGCCGCCGGCCTGTGACTGGAAGCCCAGGTAGAAGGGCAGGTAGAGCAGGACGCCGGCCACGGCAAGCAGCGCGCCCAGCGCCGCGCTGCGCCCCAGGACCGTGCTGGTTACCGCGCCGCGCCGCTGCGCGAGGGCGACGCCGAATGCGGTCACAGTCAGCCCCAGGTAGATGGGAAAGTCCCAGGTGTTGAGAAAGCTCAACCCTCCCAATGCCAGCGCGTAAAGAAGAATGCCCAGGCCGCCCAATGGGAAAAGGCTCTGCAGTGATTGCAGATTGAAGATTGAAGATTGAAGATGGCTGGATGCCGTGCCGCCGGTTTCGCCGGTCTCGCTATTCTCTTGACCGGCGGCCTGCGCCACGCTCAACATCAGGTTGAGCGCAAAGGCGACGGCCATGATGACAAAGGGCAGCGCCAGCACATGAGGGTGCATATCGCCCAGGATAAAACTAAAGTTCGGGAATTCGTCAATTACTTCAATCGTATTGCCGGCCAGGTCACGGTCATGAATGACGCGTGAGGCGTGCCACCACCACCAATACTCACCCACGAACCATTGGCCGGTCGGCGCGTTGTCGGTCATTTCTTTGATATCCAGCGCCCGGATCGTCTCCGCAGGCAGCACGCGGTTATGGTAGGCAAACTCCAGGATGCCCTGCTGATTGCCCATGACCACGACGAAGATGGCCGCCAGCAAGCCGGAGAGGACGCTGGCGCGCAGCGAGCGGGCGCTGGCAGAGGGCAGCAGCGCGGTCAGGTTGAAGCCTACACTGAACGCGGCCAACGCCACCAGGGCAAACCAGGTAGCCAGGCCGACATTGAAGCTAAAGGCAGGCGTCAGGCCGCTGAGCTGCGTCAGGACGGCCAGCATGACATAGCCAAAGTAGTAGTAACTGATGCTGTAACCGGAGAGCCAGGCGTCCAACGGGGGAAAACGTTCACTGCGCAGCACGCTGTTGAGGAACATCAGCTCCATTGGCTTTTCGGTCGCGGAGATGGCGGGATCGAACGCGCGGTAATAGGCCAGGATGGCGAGCGCCGCGGCAAAGAGCACCTCCGTGATGAGAATCAAGCGGCCGTGCTGACGCAGCCAATCCATCAGTTCCACGTGACTGCCATCACGCCACAGCAGCCAGGCCGACACCCCGGCGACAAGCAAGAGCGCCAGCGCGATGCCGCCCAGGCTGTTGCGCAAGAAACCGAAACTGGCCCCCAGCCACGCCAGGTAGGTGACGAGCATCAACCCGAACGGCTTCGCCAGCGCGTAGCCCCGATCCGGCAGCCGGCGGCAAAGATGCCACGTCAGCGGCAGCGCGGCCAGGGCGATCAGTTGTAGAACCATCCAAAATGAAAATACAGCAACCATGATACCCCACTATGGGCTTCCGAAGCCTGCGACCATAGACTTCCGCAGTCTCGCCGACTTCGGAAGTCTGTAAGACCCCTTAACGCAGCGCGGCGGCCACAGCCAGCATCTCCTGCGGGCTGAGGGACTGGCTCAGGATTTCGATCATCACATCACCCTGCTGCCAAACAAGTTCACGCACGGCCGGGCCTTTGTTTTCCTGCCGCAGGGTGAGCAGCAGGCCGGCGCGGCCGTTGACCTGGACTTCCTGCGTAGACGCGACATCCACCGAGTCGAAGCGCAGGGTGCGAATGCGCCCCGCGTCGCCCAGCGCGACGCCAAACTGGCGCAGCGTCAGGTCAAACGCCAGCGACTGCGCGGCGGCCGCCCGGTAATCGGTTTCGATGTACAATGGCTCAGGGAACCAATCAGGCATCCCATCGTACGACACCGCCGCAATGCTGTACAGCGTGTAGCCTGTGGGCAGCCAGCCTGGTTCCAACAAGGGATAGGGCACGCGGCCGCGCGCAACGTCTAAACTAGCCAGGGTTTCCGCACGCGCGCCGGCCGCTTGTTGACCCGCCGGCTGACTGTCAGGCGACACATTGACCTGCACCGGGCGCGCAGTCCCATCGCCCAGGTTGAGAGTGGCGATGAGCGCGGCCATCGCGCGCTGACCTGGCGTGGTGAAAAGCATGACCGCCAACATGACCAACGCCAGCGCCCCGGCTAACTTGAGATAGGGCATC
>JBGAVB010000257.1:0-4473 GCA_044228345.1 Anaerolineae bacterium
CGCCGCTCGCGCCGTGGGCGAGCGCATGGGCAAGAAGGTCATCGTCGTGAAGGACACCCCGGGCTTCGCCACCAGCCGGCTGGGCATCGCGCTGGGCATCGGCGCGGCGCTGATCTATTCCATTTACATCCTGGTCGGCGCCGAGGTGACCCGCCGCGTGGCGGCGATCCCGGCGGCCACCGTGGTAATGCTCGGCGCCGCGGCCGGCGTCGCCATCGTCAGCGCCCTGACCAGCCCGCTGGGCGCCAAGATCCTGCCCAGCCTGGCCCATACGCCGCGCAAGATCATCGCCGTGGTTTTGGCCGCGCTCAATGGCGCGCTCTACGCCGCCTTGATCGGCGCCAGCATCGGTTGGCTCTATCAGCTAGAAAACCGCGTCAGTTACCTCTTGATTCCGGCCATCATCGGCGCGGTGATTGGTCTGCTGATTGGGTTGCGCGCCGATGTCGAGTCGCCAACCCCGATCGGCTCCGTGGTCTACCTGCTGACGCGCACCGTGCTCAATGCGCTGCGCGCGATCGAACCACTCATCATGGTGATCGTCTTTGCAGTTTGGGTCGGCATTGGGCCGTTTGCTGGCGTCCTGGCCTTGTGCCTGCACACCATTGCTTCCCTGGGCAAGCTCTACTCCGAACAGGTCGAGAGCATCCAGGAGGGGCCGCTGGAAGCAGTGACCGCCACGGGCGCAACCCGCCTGCAAACGATCGTCTACGCTGTCATCCCCCAGATCGTCCCACCCTATATTTCGTTCACCCTGTATCGCTGGGACATCAACGTGCGTATGAGCACGATCATCGGCTTTGCCGGCGGCGGCGGCATTGGCTTCCTCTTGCAGCAAAACATCAACCTGCTGCAATACCGGCAGGCGAGCGTGCAAATGCTCGCCATCGCGGTGGTGGTCGCCTCGCTCGATTATCTCAGCGCGGCCATTCGTGAGCATTACGTGTGATCCTGTCTCGCCGCGGCCAGCCAAGGCGCGCCTTACCGGCTCGACCCTGGCGTCTTTGCTCTGCCCCGCCATCGGTGCTACAATCCCGCGGCCTTGGATCGAGGCCGTGATGAAGAGGACGCAGCGCTGGCGGCTCGTGGTCGTCCTGAGCGCGCTGGCGGGGCTGCTGGCGGCCGAGCTTCTTCTGCGCCGGCGCGATAACCCTGCCCATTGGGCCACGCCAAGCGGTCATCTGCTGGCCGCAACTCAGAGCCTGACATGGGAAGCCGTCCAGGGACGCCGCCGCGTGGTCGTGCTCGGCGATTCCATTGCCGCCGGCATGCAGGTGGCGCCGACTGCGGCCTGGCCGGCGCTGGTGCAGCAGCAGCTTGACGTCCAGCAACCTGGCGCGTGGGCTGTCATCAATGCCAGCGTCCCCGGCGAAACCGCGCTGCAAGGACTGCTGCGGGTTGAGCGTGATGTCCTGCGCTGGCATCCGCACCTGGTGCTCATCGCCTTTGGCCTGAACGATGGTCGCCTGGCAGGCCCAACCCCGGCTGACCTGTGGCGGCGCGAGCTGTTGTGCCGCGGCTACTTGCAGCCTGGCCCAGTTTTTCTGTTCACCTGGCTGCGCGGACAGCTGCGCCGAGCAGCCTGCCGTGCTGACCTGACTGCGGATCGGTTCGACCTGCGCCGGTCTCCACCGACGGAGTACCGCCAGGCGCTGCGCTTGAGCGTGGAAAAGATACGGCAGGCCGATCCGAAGACCCAGATGATGCTGATCAACTTGACTCCGATTGGCCCGGCCTGCGGCGCCGGGCGCGGGGAGGGCGGACATGCGCAGCAAGTCGCGACTTATGAGGCCTACAACGCGGCTGTGCGCGATCTAGCCACGGAGCTGGACGTCGGGATGATTGACGTGTCGTCTCCCCTGCGGGCGCCTGCGCAGGCGACTATGCTGCAAGACGACGGCCTGCATCTGACGACGGCCGGTCAAGCGATCGCAGCTGCCGTCGTAGCCAGGCGCATCTCCGACTTGAAAATAGGCCGCGAATGAACACGGATCGCCGCGGATTGTCTGTTTTGATCCACGGTTGTGCGCTTGGCAAATGGGTAATTCGCCTTGAATGAGCAAACAAACAATGCCCAAGAATCCAAAGCCGGGCGTGAATGGCGCCGTCGCCAGGCATGGCCTCCGCGCTGGCCGGAGATCACCGACGAGGCGGTGCGCCAGATTATCGGCCGCATTCCGCGCGAACGGTTCGTCGCCGAGCCGTACAGCGCCTGGGCGTATGACGACCGGCCTTTGCCCATCGGCTTTGGGCAGACCATCTCGCAGCCGTTCATTGTGGCGTTCATGACCCAGGCGCTGCGCCTGCGCCCTGCCGATCGTGTGTTGGAAGTAGGCACTGGCTCTGGCTATCAAACGGCGATCCTCGCTGCGCTGTGCGCGCACGTGGACAGCGTGGAGGTCGTGCCCGAACTGGCTGCCAACGCGCAAAGCCGCCTACACGAACTGGGCTGCCAGAACGTGGATATTCATGTGACCGATGGCTATCAAGGCTGGTTGCCTGGCGCTCCCTATGACGCCATCATTGTGACAGCGGCGCCTGAGCAGGTGCCGCCGGCGCTGGAAGAACAACTGGCTTCCGGAGGACGTCTGGTGATTCCAGTCGGGCCGGCGCTCGATGACCAGACCCTGTGGTTGATCGAAAAGCACAATCAACACATCAAACGCAGTCCATTGACGTTGGTACGCTTTGTACCGCTGGTGGCGGGCGCCGCAGACTAGCCACAGGACTATCATCATGAAACTGACAGCGCTGCTTATTCCCGAAGGACCGACCGCTCATCCCCGGCGTGTACTGATTACTGGCTGCCTGGGGCAACTGGGCCGTACGTTGCAGCAAACCCTCGCGCAGCACGTGCGCTTGGGCGTTGATCTCCCGGATTGTGACATTACCGATCCGGCTGTGATTCCGTTCATCGAAGCACAGGCGCCCGATGTCATTCTTCACACGGCCGCCTATACCAATGTGGATGGGGCCGAAGCCAACCCGGACCTGGTTTTCCGCATCAACATGTGGGGCACGCACAACCTGGCCCTGGCCTGCCAACGCATCGGCGCGCCGCTGCTCTACATCAGCACGAACGAAGTCTTCGACGGAACCCGCACCAATACGGCGTACTACGAATGGGAGGCCGTCAATCCCCTCAGCGTGTATGCGCGTTCCAAAGCGGCTGGCGAAGCGGCGGTCAGGACGCTTCTACAGCGCTTCTACATTGTGCGCATCGCCTGGCTCTTTGCGCCGGGGAACAACAATTTTCCGCGCAAAATCATCGAGGCTGCGGATAAGCATGGCGCGCTGCGCGTGGTGAGCGATGAGTTCGGCAATCCGACCTACGCGCCGGATCTGGCTGCGGCCATTGCGCAGTTGATCGAAACCAATCATTTCGGCATCTATCACCTGGTCAACGGCGGCTCCTGCTCGCGCTACGAGTTTGCGCGTGAGATTTTGCGTCAGGCCGGCCGGCCGGATGTCCCCCTGACGCCCATTGCGCACACGGAATGGGTTCGCCCCAGCACGCCGCCGCTGCATGCCCTGCTGGCGAACACCAATGCCGCGGCGCTCGGCATCACCCTACGGCCCTGGCAAGAGGCGCTGGCCGCGTTTTTCCAAACATCATGAGCGACGTACTGGCTTTTCCGCTGGCTTCGATCATTATCCCCACGTTCAATGGCCTGCGCTTTTTGCAGACCTGCCTGGACGCCCTGCACCGGCAGACCTATACGCGGTATGAAATCATCGTCGTGGATGATGCCTCCACGGATGAGACGCTGGCCTATTTGCAGGCCGAACAGACGGATGTGCGCGTGGTCGCAATGGAAAGCAACCGCGGGCTGGCGACTGCTTGCAACGCGGGCGCGGCCGCCGCGCAAGGCGACATTCTGGTTATGCTCAACAATGACACGGAGGTCGAACGTCCGTGGCTGGCGGAGCTGGTCTTGCCCTTCGCTCATCCTGAGGTCGGCAGTGTTGCGAGCAAAATGTTGCTCTTCGATCGGCGCACGATTCTGCACAGCGCCGGCGACCAAATGGGCGCCGATGGCATCCCGCGCAACCGCGGGGTTTGGGAAGAGGATCGGGGACAGTACGACCAGCAGGTGACGGTTTTTGGCGGCTGTGGCGGCGGTGTGGCCTACCGCCGCGCCATGTGGGAAGAGGTGGGCGGCTTCGACGAGGATTTGTTCATGTATCTGGAGGATACTGACCTGGCCTGGCGTGCGCAGATGGCCGGATGGGCGGCGCGTTTTGCCCCACGCGCGCGCCTCTACCATCACCTGAGCGCCACGGGTGGCGGCGCGCTTGCCAGCTACTACACGGGCCGCAATACCCTCTGGGTTCTCTACAAAAACATGCCCCGCGCGCTTCTCCGTCGCTATTGGCCGCGCATCGTGGCCGCGCCGATCTTGAACTGGCCGCTCTGGCAGTCCGGCCGCCACTGGCGGATGGAGTCGGCCAAAATCTGGCCTTCGGGCAGCC
>JBGAVB010000258.1:0-4463 GCA_044228345.1 Anaerolineae bacterium
TGTCGGGTGTCCGGTATGGCAATGATCAGGATGACGATCAGGGTGCCCAAGATGGGGCCGCGCAGCAGGTAGTACATCAGGCTCTGGCGCACCACACGATCGGGCGCCAGGACGCCAAAGTAGGCAACGGTATAGGTGAGCACCACGAGCATGAAGTTGATCACCAGGTTGCCCGCGGTGGCCAGGATAAGCACGACGAGCGGCGAAAAGAAGGACGGCGCCGAAATGAGAATCAAGAAGGGAAAGACGCCAAAGCCCGGCGCGGCAAACGCGGCTCCCAGGTAGTTCAGGCGCCGGCGCGCGGCCGGCGTGAGGCAGCGCCGTCGCGCTTCGAACACGTTGCGCGCGCCAAAGAGGGCCGTGACGGCAAAGAAAAGAACGTAGACTGGAAAAACGGGGCCGGGCGATAGGTGCGCCACCGGCAGGTTGACGCTGCCGTCAGAAACCAGGAGATCGGTGAACACGGCCAGCACGCACAGAAGGGCGCCAATGACATAACTCACGATCACGGTCACAAAACGCCGCCGTGAACGCCAGTTGGTGGTGGAAAGGAGCGCGTGCGAGAAATGCAGATAAGCCGCAGGGATGAAAGCAATCCCTAGCCATTGGATGCGCAGCCAGGGCACCGCCGCGGTCACCGATGTGACGCGCCCCACGGCGACATCACCTGCGTACACCACCATGACGCAAGCCAGCAGCGCGGCGAAGGAACGTCCCACATCGCTGAGCAAATTGTGCGTCAGGACATAAATCAGCAGCGAAAACGCCAGGATGACCGTCGCCGACGACAAGATGAGATTGGCAAAGGCAAAAATTCGTGTCCAGTCTATGGCAAACACACTATCTATCTCAAGAATCCGCCAAAAAACAAAGCTATATCCAAATTCACAAAGTAGCGTTCATTGAATCCACAAAATGAAAGGCCCAGTTTACGACAAAAACGTACGGCGGGATCATTCTTGCTCTGCACGGCCAGCATGACCCGGCGCACCCCGCGCTGGGCGCCCCACTCATGTGCGGCGCGCAGCAGCGCCGTGCCAATGCCCTGACGTCGTGCAGGGGCAGCTACCAGCAGGTGATCCACCCAGCCTAATTCGCGATCGGGCTGCAGGCTCATGACCGTGTAACCAAGAATGTCCTGTCCATTTTCGGCAACCAACACGCAGTCGCCGCGTTCCCACTGATCGAGCAGCCCCTCGCCCCACGGCGGATAGGAGGCCTTGAGCGGCCGCGGCAGGCGCACGAGGCGCAGCGTCACGGTGATGACGTCTTCCTCTGCGCGTTGATCCACTTGCCAGACGTAATCGGTCGCGAACGCGCCGCTGATGTGATAACAGCGAGATAAGTCAGCCAGGTTGGCTGGGCGAATGTGCACAGGCAAGTCCGCACCTTTCCATGGGGAATGATCTGCAACCGTTACTTGTTATCACCGCGCGGCCGCTGAAAATAGGTGGCAGCGGCTTCGGTGCGATTGCTGACGCCGAGCTTCTGGTAGATGTTCTGCAGGTGAAATTTAACCGTGTTTTCGCTTAGCATCATGCGATCGGCAATTTGCGCATTGGTCATGCCCTGCGAAACCAGGGCGAGCACTTCATCCTCGCGTTCTGACAGCGTCTGCAGCGTTGGCTCCAGCTTGGGCTGCCCGTGGCTGACCAGCCAGCGGCGCGCGGCGCGTGGAAAGACCAACTGGCCGTGATGAACCTGGCGGATGGCAGTCACCGTCTGTGCGGGCGGTTCGGTCTTCAAAGCGATGCCATCAGCCTCTAGTTCCAACGCGCTCTGAAAGGATTCACCATCGCTAAACGCGGTCAGGATTAGAACTTTGGTCGGCAGGTTTTCGCGCCGAATTTGGGCCAGGCACTCCAGGCCGGTCATATCCGGCAATTGGATGTCAATCACTGCCACATCTGGCCGCTGTGCGCGCACTTCACTGAGCAGGTCGCGGCCGTTCATGGCCGAGCCTACCACGTCCATGTCGGCCTCTTGCTTCAGGATACCGCGCAGCCCTTTCAGAACGAGTTCATGGTCGTCCGCCAGGACGACGCGAATCGGACGGTATTCCGTCTGTTCGTCGTCGGCAGGGTGGCCGTTATTGCTCATACAACGGAATCCTCACCTGGATGCGTGTGCCTTGTCCAGGGACGCTGTGAATCTCAAACGCGCCGCCCACCATTTTGACGCGGTCGCGCATGCCGCGCAGGCCGATGTGGTGGCCGGCCTTTTCTTCATTCTCGGCTGCCAGAGCCGCCAGGGCGTCGAAACCGGCGCCCTGGTCCGCCACGGTCAGGCAGAGACTGCCGTCCTGCATGCCCAGGCGCACGTCGTGACGATTGACGCCTGCGTGTTTGTGCGCGTTGAACAGTGCTTCCTGCAAAATCCGATAGACGGCAATCTTGATCGGCAGCGGCACCATCGGCAGTGCGGTCTCCACCTCCAGGTCTACTGTGCCGCCCGTCAACTCCTCGTGCTGAATGATCAGCCCTTCGACCACGGCCTGTAACTGGCGGCGGGCAAATTCAGGCGGCCGAAACGTGCCGATGAAATTGCGAATTTCGGTGAGCGAACTTTCGAGCAGGCCCGACACGCGCGGCAGTCGCTTCTGCAGCTCTGTGTAGTCTTCCAGCGTCAAGCCAGCGTCATGCGGCGCCAGTTGACTTTGCAGCAGGTTGACCTGGGAGAGGGCGGCAAACATATTCTGCACGGGGCCATCATGAATGTCCAGGATGATGCGCCCGAACTCTTCTTCGTTGATCGTGAGCATGTCGAATGAGGCGGCGCGCGCCTGCTGCCACTGCTGCCGCTGTTCCTGCACCAAATGCTGCAGTGCGAGGGCGTGCGCCGCCAGGCGTGTCGTCGCCTCAGCGCCCGCTGACGCAGCAAAAGCCAGCCGCAACCGCCCCCACGGCTCATCGTCAAGAGCCACCGGCGCTTCGCGCCAAATCGCAGCCGCCTCGTCCAGGACGGTCTCCGCCAGCAGGTCATCCCCGCGCCAAAGCTGCGCCCGCCCGGCGCCGCTCATGTGCGCTACAGCGGTCAGCGCCGCCTGCCAATTGCCATCTCGCTGCCTCACGCCAGGCACCGCTTCTCCTTTACCCTCTGCTGCGTTAGAGCGCCTTTTCGTAGACTCGATAGCGTTTGTAGACGCGACCGCCAAGCATCTGCAAGGCCCGGTTCATCATCACGTTGCTCTCCAAAATCCACGAGCCTTCGCCACGCTGATAGCCCTTGGCCAGGCCGGCACGCGCGGTTTCATAATAAAGCAGCGCGTCCACCCCGCGCCCGCGCCACTCTTCGACGACGCCCAGCGCAATCACGCGCGTGGCCTTGATCTTGCGCTGATAATAGAGCGCCTTGAGGATGGTAATCGGATTGACGCGACCGTTCATCTGCTTGAGAACCACATTGACGTCGGGCAGCGTCAGGCCAACGCCCACCACGCGGCCTTCCTCTGGCCCCTGCGCCACCTCCGCAATCCAGATCAAGTCCGGGTCAACCGCCTGCTTGAGCTGTTTCGCCAGGTGGTCAATCTCCGCCTCGGTCATCGGGACAAAGCCCCAATTCTTCTCCCAGGCTTGATTGTACACTTCCTTGAAACGCTCGACCTCGCGACCAAAATCCTTCATGTCAATCGGCCGCAGGCGAACTTCACCGCGTTTACGCACCTTCTCTGCCACGCGCGTTAGCTTGCTGGGCAGCTGCCCGAGGTCACGCGCTTCGCCGAAGTCCATGAAATAGGCGAGCAAGTCCATGGCTTTCTGAAAACCGGCCTGCTCGATCAATTCTGGATAGAAGGGCGGGTTGTAGGTCATCATCACCATAGGCGATGAATCAAAGCCATCCACCAACAACCCACATTCATCGTTCGTCGAAAGGTTCATCGGCCCGCGAATGGCCGTCATGCCGCGCTCTGCCACCCACTCGCACGCCGTGTCGAGCAGCGCCGTGGCGACCTGCGCATCGTTGACGCACTCGAAAAAGCCGAAGAAGCCGACCTGCTCATCGTGAAATTCGTTGTGACGGTGATTGATGATCGCCGCAATGGTGCCGACCACCTCGCTGTCCAGCGGCGCCATGGGCAGACCCGGCGCAATCGTCATGTTGGGCTGTTTAATGATCGCCGTCGCCAGGAAAAGCGCCACTTCCATGTGTTCAAAAGAAGGATTCTTCTTGGGATCGAGCATGACTTTGCGATCGCCGATCAAGGGTGGAACCCAATAAGGATCGCCCTTGTAGAGGCGCCAGGGGAACTTGATGAACTGCATCTTTTCGCCGTTCGTTGTCACCTCAGTGACGCGTAAGTTAATGAGTTCCGTTTTCATGATTCACCCGATCGGTATCTACCAGCAGACAGGCAAGCTCAACGTTGGGGTCGCGACGGATTGATTATATCGCAAATGACGTTTTGCTGCCACTTGTCGCACGGCGCGCGGCGGGCTGGCCTCGCGCGCAGGGTTTTCACATTT
>JBGAVB010000259.1:0-4334 GCA_044228345.1 Anaerolineae bacterium
CAGCGATGATCTGATCGTGCGCTACAGTCCCATTGGCTGTCCGGCCGGCCGCTGGACCATTACGAAGCCCGGCGTTAATTTGCCCACTGATGGCAGCCTCGTCAATGTGCTGGTGGTGCTTCCTTGACGGGAACAGCATCCATTAAGCTGACGGCGCGCGGAGGGCTTCCGTCTGTCTGAGGAAGAAGATCAAATCCAAATCGCCCGGCGATTGACCGTACGCTGTCAATGCCATGGCGGCCTCGCCGCGAAACTGCGTGCCGTGATTGATCACATGCGCGAACAGGTGCCACAACTCGTTTTGATGTGGCGCCTGTTTGGTCGTCTGATAACGAACCGTGCCTTTGATGTCCTCATCGGTCAGCCCGTCCAGATACGCGCGCATCGCGCGCTCTTCTTCGCTCCAGAATTCGCGCAGCGACTCCAGCGTAGGAAAGCCGGTTTCCAGCAGCATCGCCGGAGGCGAGATGCCTTCCTGGCAGCGCAAGCGCCAGACCACTTCCGCGCTGAGCACATGCACCAGCGCGCCGCGCAGGCTGCCGTGACTCAGCCCGGATGGCGCGACAAACTGCGCTGGCGTTACTCTGGCAGCCGCGTCCAGCACACGATGATTAGCCCAATAGTTGTAATCGAACAGAGCGGCGATCTCACGCTTGGTCATGCCTTTCCTCCCCGCGTCCTACTCATGTCTGGTGTCGGCGCTATTTTAGCACATCCACGGCCAGGGTTGAAACAGAAGGCTTGACATCGCCCACTCTGTGGGCTGGAATCTAGGCTGGCGTCAGTTCATCGCCGCGCCAGGCTTCCGGCTTCGGCCGAAGTCTCCATGCCCAGAGAAGATGCCCCGTGACCGCAGGGCGACCAGATCGTATGCAGCGCCGCGTCAAGGGCATTATCCATCGCGCGCGGGACCGCCCGCGCCGGTTTCACCCTCCTAAGAATGACGCGCGCGAGTCTGGCTCTTGGTATTGTTCGTGGATTGAAAATATGGCGCGCGGCAAAATAGCCATAGACCCCAAGCGCGCTTACAATGACGGTCGTGGCTGGAATCATGTCTGGCGGCAACCCAGCAGCCGCACGCAGGCTCGGTCCCCACTAGAATGGCGATATGACAAACCTATCCATTTTGTTTGTGCTCATTCTTTTCAACGGCGCCTTCGCCCTGGCGGAAGCCGCGCTGATGTCGGCGCGCAAGGCGCGCTTGCAGAGTCAGGCCGCGGGCGGCGACAAAGCGGCCCAGGTTGCCCTCGATCTGGCAAACGAGCCGACGGTGTTTCTGTCCACGGTTCAGATCGGCATTACGCTGGTCGGCATTCTGGCTGGCGCCTTTGGCGAAGCCACCCTGGCCGAGCCCGTGGCCGCCGCGCTGCAGCGGGCGCCGCTCTTGGCCCCCTACAGCCGGGCGCTCAGCCTGATCGTGGTGGTCGTCTTCGTGGCCTATGTATCGCTGGTCATCGGCGAATTGGCGCCCAAGCGGCTGGCCCTGCGCAGCCCGGAACGCCTGGCGAGCCTGGTGGCGCGGCCGATGTATTTCCTCTCTCGGCTCGCTTTCCCTGCTGTGCGCGTATTGAGCTTCTCCACCTCGTTAGTCCTCCGTCTGCTGGGCGCGTCGCCGGCGGTCGAGCTGCCTATTACCGAGGATGAACTGAAAGTGCTGATTGCCCAGGGAACGGCGGCCGGCGTATTCGACGTAACCGAGCAGGAGATCGTGCAGCGTACGCTGCGTCTGGGCGACCGCACGGTGGCGGCGTTGATGACGCCCCGCCCCGACATTGCCTGGCTTGATCTGGATGACAGCGCCGAAGAAAACTGGCGCAAGATTACGGCATCTTCGTGGGCGCGTTTCCCCGTCGGGCGCGGCTCGCTCGATGCCATCGTTGGTATCGTGCGCGCCCGTGATTTGTTGGCGGCCCTCGCCCGCGGCGACGCGCTAACCTTGCAGGCTGCCCTGCAGCCGCCGCTTTTGGTGCCAGAGAGCACGCCGGCGCTGCGCGCGCTTGAGATCTTGAAGAAGGCGCGCACGCCCCTGGCTCTGGTCCTGGACGAATATGGGGGTATTGCCGGCCTGCTGACGCTGGATGATGTGCTGCATGCCATTGTGGGCGAC
Organism: Anaerolineae bacterium; assembly: GCA_044228345.1. Classification (GTDB taxonomy): domain Bacteria; phylum Chloroflexota; class Anaerolineae; order SSC4; family Amarolineaceae; genus Amarolinea. The sequence continues at coordinate 2,108 of JBGAVB010000259.1, forward strand.
ATACCTGATCAGGATGCTCCGGCTGAGGCGTTGGCGGTGCGTCGCGCCGACGGCTCCTGGCTGTTCGATGGTAAATTGCCCGTGGATGAGATGCAGGATCTGCTCGATGTGGATGCCCTGCCTGGCGCAGGAGACTATCAGACCGTGGCTGGGTTCGTATTGCGCCAACTGGGACATATTCCTAGCGCCGGGGATCATTTTACGTGGGAAACCTGGCAATTTGAGGTGGTGGACATGGACGCGCGCCGTGTAGACAAGGTGCTCGCCAGCCCTCTTCTGTCGGAAGCATCTGCAGAAATCCCGGAGTAGCCTCATGCATCCATCCGCCGCCTTAGGGTGTAAGACACGGGCGGCGGATGGATGCGATCACATGAGGTGTTGCCTCTGACTCGACAGCGTGGACGCTACGGCGCGGCGAGCCGGGCGCGCACCTCTTCAACGATGAACTCGTTGCTCGTATGCACGCCGGTCGCCAGCTTGGAATAGATCAACTCGCCGTCCACAGTCACTTCGTAGCGCCCGCCGTAGGATGGGATCAGGATGATCTCCGCCAACGGGTGCGGCTGGTTAATGGTCCGTTTGAATGTATTGACCAGCGTCTCCACCAAACTGGTGGCGCGTGGGGTGTAGTTTCAAGGTACGCAGAATTCAATCGTGATGCGCATGTCTTACTCCTATTAGTTGAACGTCACCGATGCGGTCATGTTCCAGCGCAGGCGAGGATCGCTCTTCTCTGGCGCAATGACCACCTTGTAGGTGATGTCGCCCTGTTTGCTGACGCCCAACGCGCCAATGCTGAGCACCTTGCCCGTCATTTCCAGGTCAGGAAGAGCATCGAAGGTGAGCTTGACCGTATCGCCCACTTGGACACGAACCACTGCGAGTTCAGTCAAGTCGTCTGTCTCAATCTGCCAATTGCCCAAATCGGCCAGTTGTACGGCCACGCTGCTGGCAGCGATACTCTCGCCCACTTTGGCATTGAGGGCGGCTACCGCGCCGGCAAACGGCGCCCGCAGTTCAGTGTCGGCCAACGCAGCCTGCGCCTGGTCAAGCGCCGCTTTCGCAGCCGCGACATCGGCTTCAGCCGCGGCCACAGTCTCTGCCCGGTTTCCAGACTGGATCAGATCCAGCTGGGCCTGCGCCCGCCGCACTTCGGCTTGGGCGGCGGCGATATCTTCCGCGCGGGCCGGGACCTTCACCTTGTCCAACGCGGCCTGCGCGCGCTGCACCTGCGCACGCGCCTGCGCAATGTCCGCGGCGCTGGCGCCCTTAGCCAAATCGTCGTAGCGCGCCTTCGCGGCGTTATAGTTGTTGGTCGCCTGCTGAAGCTGCAAGGCTTCGGGCCGCGCCCCAATGTTCGGATCGCCCTGCACGCGGTCATAGGCAGCTTGCGCCTGTTGCACCGCGGCTAGTGCATTTGCCAGTTCAGCTTGGGCTGCGATCAACTGCTTCTGACTGGCGCCTTCTTGAGTCTTCTGCAAAGTGGCGCGCGCGGCCGCCATTTCTGCCTGGGCCGCGGCCAAATCTTCGGGCCGCGCCGGCGCCTGAATGCGCGCCAATTGTGCGCGCGCTGCGTCTAAACCAGCCTGCGCAACCGCAATTTCTGCTGTGCGCGCGCCCGCTTTCAGTTCGGCCAGGCGCGCTTCTGCGCGGCTCACGTTGGCCTGCGCTTGCTCAACCGCAGCCTGCGCCCGCGCCCCATTCAGACGCACCAACACCTGGCCCGCCGGGACCACATCGCCTTCTTTGACCAACACCTCCGCCACGATGCCCGCGGCGGCCACACTCAGATCGGCCGATTGCACCGGCGCCACGCGTGCATCGGCTACCACCGCACTCGCAGTTTGCTGCACGACGGGCGCCGCTTCTACGGACGGCGTTTGCGCCCCGCGGCCCCGCGTCAAGACCGCGGCCCCACTTCCGATGAGAACCACCGCCGCGACAACCCCGATCAGCCACTTATTTTTCATGGATGCTTCCTCCAATGGACTTCATGCATTTTTTGCTTTCAGTCTATTGGACGGCGGCCGCCCTCGATTTTGTCACTCAGGTTCCTACGCGCAGACAGAAGCGGTCAACCACGCGTTTTCAACCCACCTCGGCCGAAGAAGCGATCGGCAGGGTGAACAGGAAGGCGGACCCGACGCCCAGCGTGCTGCGCACCCAAACGCGACCGCCGTGCGCCTCGACGAGTTGCTTGACGATGGCGAGGCCCAGGCCAAAGCCG